>PXBB01000144.1 GCA_003565735.1 Bacteroidales bacterium | reverse complement strand
GAATGGGAAAAAACAGAATTCGAATTCACTTTGCCGGATGATATAGATGAGATCAGACTTGTATTTTACAAACCTAATGGAACCCCACCATTCTACCTCGACAATGTTTCGATCAAAATAATAGATGATTAAACTACAGCCAATGTCTGCTGAATACTAATAGCAAGGCTCTGTGATTAAAAAACCCTGCACCAATCGTGCAGGGTTTTTTTATTGTGAAAAGTTAACCCTGGGTGCACCAATTTGAATGACAGAGGATAAAAAACTGAGAAACAGAGAAACCGATGAACCGAGAAAGTTCGAAGGTTGCTTTTGGTAAATGGTGAAACGGTTATCGGTTGGTAATTTTCGATGAAAAAGCATTTCTCCTGACTTCTGACTTCCGCACTTTATTTCTCTATTATCTTAATGGATTGGTAATCATCGAGTTACAAACCTCTGAAAGACATTCAGGGTGTCCCAAAAGCAATATTAATCTGCTAATTCTGGACAACTCAACTTTGAAATATATCACTTCGGCTTAGTAATCATAAGTTATAGCTCTTAGCTAATTCTTAACTGTATATCTCTCTGACACTTTTCATCGGGGAAAAGTGTCCAAAACCCGCCGGCTTGGATTTCTTCAGGAGGGGTTTTCCTCCGGCTATGCGATGTAAAAAACAATGGTCCATAACACCCTGAGATTTTTTAAGCTTCTCACCGGTATATTTTTTACAACCATCGCACACGCCGGACAAAAACCAAACACCACCTTCAGAAATCACGATGCCGGAAGAGCTTTGTCCTTTTTAAAACTCTGAGCTTTAAAAAGAGAATACTCGGTCTTTGATTCGTGGAGGTGATAAGCAGAGCGGGACGAGGGAGACATTTTGATAAATCATACCGGTGATGAATGGTTTGCTTGGGAAAATAGTGATGGACCATTGATTTATCTGTCGAAGGAGAACCCCGCGATGGAGCCTGCCTGCGCTGAAGCTTCGGAAGGCAGGCCGGAGCAAATCAGCAGCCTTGATTTTTTGCTTACTTTTGTATCAAGACAAAAGTAAGGGAATGTTTTAATCAGGCTAGAACTATGAGTATTAGCTCAGAGTTAATTTCTAGCTGGCTGGTAACTATTGTTTTTGCCTGTCCAGCAACCAAGAGCTTAAGCCAAAATTCCAACACACGTGTCCTAATGTGGAAGACAGTAAAAAGCCATTTCTTCAAAGAAAGCTATGGCTTTCTTTATTGATGATTAACGATTTGATCCAACAATTCAGCCAATTCTGCCGCAATATCAGGATAATCTTCTATCAGATTTTGAGTCTCGCCAGAATCTTCATCCACGTTGAATAAATAGGCTTGACTGCTCAGTTCTTCGATGTGCATTGGGTTGGTTTCACCCATATTGTGACGATTGTATGCCCAGTCTGACCGCTCAGATGGCGGTATGTACTTCCACTCACCTTTACGAATCCCGAGTCCGTCACTTGATTGCTGAACAACTTCAATACGGCCTTTATCACTTTCGCCAAGAAATGCCGGTAGTATATTTTGGCTGTCTGGTCCGGCACCCTCTGGTAAGTCAACGCCCGTTAATGCTGCAAAGGTAGCAAGAAAATCAACCTGGCTAATAATCGCATCAGATTCCACTCCCGCTTCTATCCCGGCCGGCCATTGTGCAAGTGTGGGCATCCGGGTTCCTCCCTCAAAAGCGATATACTTTCCGCCGCGAAACGGGCCGTTGGGATCATGGTTACTGTGATTTTCAAGTGCACCGTCATCATATCCGTCATATAAAACCGGTCCATTATCACTGCTGAAAATTACAATGGTATTTTCAGCTAGGCCCAGTTCTTCAAGCGTTTCAATAATGGCGCCAACCACCCAGTCGAACTGATGGATGGTATCGCCGCGATATCCCAGCGGACTTGTACCCAGGAAATCAGGATGAGGAATTCTTGGTACGTGGTTTTCAGGCATAGACAGTAATAAGAAAAACGGGTTATCTCTGTTTTCTTTGATAAAATCCTGAGACCTTCTTGTAAACTCAAAAGGCATCTCTTCATCATTCCACCAGGCCGACTGCCCTCCTGCCATGTGACCGATGCGACTTACTCCATTCACTATAGTGCCGGAGTGCTGTACATCCGCAGGATATATTAATGAGTCGGGATGGCTGAGTCCCGTGGGTAAGTCACCGACTAATGGCTGATAAATGTCCTCCGGATCATCATAATCACCAAAGCGTTCTTCCTGGTAGGCATGATGCCCCTCGGCAGGGTAAGCAACTAAAAGCGGATCGTCATCAGAGCTGAGATTGTAAACATAGTGTCCATCCACATACACCGTAGGGACTCTGTCGTTAGTTACCGGTAATAAGAATGATTCATCAAACCCAACTTCCAGTGGCCCGGGTTTAATCGCTTTATTCCAATCGAGCGTCCCAACTTCATCTCCCAAACCGAGATGCCATTTACCAATTATTGATGTCCGGTATCCGGCTTCCCGAAACATTTCGGGCAGTGTGAACGATCCAGGTTCAATGATGAGCGGATCCTCTGCCGAAAGAATCCCAGAGCCCGGCAGCCTGAACGCATATTCGCCTGTAAGCAGAGAATAGCGGCTTGGTGAGCACATGGCAGATGTGGCATACGCTG
>PXBB01000028.1 GCA_003565735.1 Bacteroidales bacterium | reverse complement strand
GTGAGTGGATTAAGGACACAGGCTCTTACTACTCAATTAGGGCAAGATGTACCACAGGGGATTAATTCTCAGATTACAATGGCTCAGATTGAGGTAGCTAGCTCCAACGCAGAATTAGCCCGACTACAGCAAGAAGCAAAAGCCTTAGCTGATACAATCGCATCTACTGACGATCAGGCAATTGTCACTAATCTATTAACTTTCTTTGATGGTATTGGATTCGCCGCTAGTTCTTTAAATGACTTATCTTATGAAGCGTTATTGACCGCTGAAACCTATAAAGATTTAGATGAAAATCAGCAAGAGGTAATAAAGGCCTTAAAGCGGTCGAAAGAGTTGAATATTCAAACGGCACAAGCTGGAGAACAAACATTACAATCACAAATAAATCTTAAAACCTTACAGCGAGATCGGGCGATTCAGATTCGAGACTTTAATCGGTCTATTGAAGACTTAAATGTTTCAATTACTGAATTTTTCAGACAACGCACAAGGGCGGTTGAAGATTTACAATCTCAATTACAAGACATCGCACTTCAAAATAAACGTAGTGCAAGAGACTTACTGGAGCAATACCAAGATTTATTCAAAACCATTAACGATCAATTAAGAACCGCTAGTAATGAGTTTGCTAGTATCCAAAGAGACATTCAAAGACAAAATGCAACCAATAATCTCCGTTCACAGTTGAAGTTTGGTGGTGGTGGTATCTTTAATGACTTGATTGATTTATTTGATTCGTTGGTTGCTTCGGATAACGAATACAAAGATAGTGTAGTCGGTATAGAGGAGCAAAGACTACAACAAAATAGAGAGATTTTAAATATTGCTCGACAGATTAGAGCATTAAATGAACAGGCGTTCGATTTTGAAACTCAAAGAACTCGTCAACTGCGAGATTTAATGCGACAGCAAGAGGACTTTGTGACCCAACAGGTTCAATCTTGGAGGTCTATTAGAAGACAGGTCGAGGATATGGAGCAAAGGGCAAAAGAAATGGGTGTTGCTTTTCAAGGAATTGGTGAAAGTCTTGATGGGATTAATAAGAGTTATGCTCAGATTCATGATTCTATATCTCAATTTGCTCAGGATATTGCAAATAGTGCTAGTTTCGCATCTACCAGCGGTGGTGGGTCTGGTGGGTCTGGTACTACTGGGACCGGTCTTAAGGTTTATGCTGACAATGTTGTGTTTCCATTAGCCAATAAAGGATCAACTGATATAATACCTGGACAAGGATTCAATGCGCCAAGAGATGGAGGACGTAGAAGACATAACGGAGCAGATTATGCCGTTCCAACTGGTACTCCACTACACGCACCTTTTGAAGGTAGGATTTCGTCTATATATAGTGACAAAGGAGAATTTGGCGTACATATCACATCATTAGATGGTAAGGTAACTGCACATTTAAACCATCTAAATAGATTAGATGCCAAAATGGGGCAAGTTGTGGGAGTAGGTGAACAAATAGGAACGACTGGTGGTGATAAAGGTAGTTGGGGGAGTACTGTTTCTCACTTAGACGTGAAAATTAAAGTCAATGGTCGTTTTATTCCTGTTGAAGATTTCTTTAAAAATCCTACCAAATACTTTAGTCCTACAAATACTTTAGGAGTAAATTTAGGCGGTACTACTACAAATCCAACTAATAATATAAACACAACAAATCGTGATAATCCACAACAACGAGCTAGAAACTTAAGACAAGTAGCAAAGCAAGAAAGAGCTAATTATGATAAATTAATTAGCGATTCAAGATCATTTAATTGGCGACAACATATATACGCTGGTGTAACAGGAAATGAATATACACCCAAAAGAAAACAACAATTACATAAGGCAATGGAATCAGCTATTAACTCAGCTAGAGCGGCCATTGAATCAACTAAATACATTCAACCAGATAACGAAACAGTATTAAATGATGCTAAAAAATTACTAAATGCGGCTTTAACGTTTAGAGAAGATTTTGGTAGAGGTGGCGAAACTGAGTTTAAACAAGAATTAGAGCCATGGTTCCAGCAAATGGAGCGTTTGATTGAGCAAATAAATAATAGACAAAATAGAAGTGAAATACCCAATCCTAATTTAGATAATGTTGCCAATGCATTAGAATCTAGTATAAATTCCGATTTTGAATTAACATCATTAGATTTAAAAGATATTTATGATTCTGTTAATCGAGTCGCTAATAATAAACGTCCATTAATTGAGTTTGAGGTCGCATCTCTTGACCTCACAGGTATATTTAATCAAGTTCAAAATAATCCTTTAACAATTCCTGCAAAATTAGGTGATATACCTCAATTAAACTTTGGTGGAGTTCCTCAATCTCAAGAAATCGCACAAGCTAGACCTAATACAAATATACTACGCAATCAGTATCAACCTTTTAATGATTTAGCTAGTAGGTTGCCACAGTATGATAGTAGATTTGACCCTAGCACCCCAGAAGGGCGCGCGGCTTTAGCGTTGGCGTTAGGGATAGGAGCAACTGAGACCCATGGGGCTGGTTGGTCTGGTAATCAAATGTTTACGGGGCGTGGTGGTACTGGTAATAGCATGGTAGGGTTTGCTCAACTTAATGAGAAATATCATCGCAATAACATTAAGACTCCCCAACAATATACCCAGTT
>PXBB01000077.1 GCA_003565735.1 Bacteroidales bacterium | reverse complement strand
TTTTCGACGAGTTAAATATGGTGCCAGACTGGCAAAAAATAAATTATTATATTCTCCTGGACGAGCTGTTTTAGTCCGCTGCAGGTCAAGGCCCGAATGCAGGTTAGAATCGTTGTTGAACTAGGTGTCGCATGCCCAGGGACACAGGGAAATACTTGGCATGATGCTTAGAGACAGCGAATCTGAGGCCAGGCGGAAACAAAAGCAATTTCCTGTAAGCTCGGCGATTTGAGAGAAACAATTTGTGGCCAAAGAAGAGAGAGAATCATGCAAATCGCACTGACGAAAAAATTAGCGGATCCCCTGGGAGTAAAATCTCCGTCCGCACACAAGGATGAAAATCCACTGTTTTCATGGACAGCAAACTGGACAAGAGTGTGAAGTAATAGAAAAGCAGAGGTATGATTGTGTTGATGAATAGCGCCCCACTCTTTACCGTTGCGAGCTACCAAGTCAGACGGAAGGATCCGAAAAATGTAGCGGCGATGCGGTAACATATCACCTGCTCTAAACGAGGTGGGGTTCTGTTGGCAGATTAGATAACGGCCATTGATGTATAGCTTGTGAAGACAGGATAGAGGTTCTAGTTGGTGCAACGGGTGAGGCCAAAGCAACAATTGTATTATCTGCCAGCATTTTTTTGTTACTATTTATAGCTTATGGCTTCTTGTTTACATTTTCTTGAGCATTCCATACAGACGATACAATCACTTTTGTGGATTTCATGAGTGTTTTCATGTTTTTCAACGGATTTTGCAGGACACACACGCATGCATACACCGCAGTTGTTGCATTTGTGGGAATCTATAGTCATATAGTATTTGGATGTTTTTGCCGGCAGATGTAAAATAGTGCCATATGGGCATAAGTAACGGTGCCATAGTTCCTCAGGGAAAAGGAATGTTAATAGCACTCCTATCATAAATAAGGCTGGCAGAACGGGTAGCTTTTTTCCGGTAACCATAGTAAAAATAAAAACAATGACAAATATCCCCAAGGCACCATAACGTAACCATGCTTTTGTTAAAAACGATGGTATGTTCACATTTTTTATATGAAGCTTCTTTTTTATCCATGTAACACCAATCATGACGGTATTGATTGAACATAGCCATCCACAATAGATGCGTCCCAGCACAAACGAAGCGATGATACCCAGAAGAAACAGACCCATCCATACCTGTACTTTGCCATTAATAATCAGGAAAACGAAAAGAGCAAGAAAGATTATTTGAATTATACGCTGTAATGTTTTTTTCATTTTGATACCTCTGTATAGTTCCTGGGATTAGGATATTTCACTACAAAGAATTCCAGAGTGCAATCATCAATTAGCTCCTCAAGCTGTTTTGTACCATTAGTAGAACAATCATATGGTTTTTCTATCATATCGAAAACTCCTTTCAGCTTATAATTATATTTATACATCAGAGTAGGGTATAATAAAGTTACCAAGGAAACTTTTCAGGTGGTGAGTAAAATAACTTTTGATAATTATGCTGATATTATTTCGAAGATAGATATTTTTAGTGGATTTACAAAAAGTGAGCTGTCTTTGTTATTTGGCTCATTCAGGTATAGGATAAGGCAGTATGCCAAAGAACAAATCATACATCTCCAAAATGAGCGCTGTAATACAATGGATATTATTTTAGATGGAAGGGTGTCTGTTCAGAAGATAGATGAAAACGGAAGAGTTCTTAAAATATCTGTTTTTTTAGGTGGGGATATTCTGGGAGCAAATCTGATCTTTTCACATAGAAATTCTTATCCTATGACGGTGGTGGCTGAATCTGAAACTGTTGTACTTCACATGTATAGAGAGTTGATACTCGAACTCAGCAAAAAAAATGTTGATTTTATGGTTGGTTTATTGGCGGCCATATCCGATAGAACCCTTGTTCTAACGGATAAAATAGAAGCCATTTCGCTTAAGACAATAAGGCAATGTGTTATAGATTATTTGAAGTATGAAGGTTACCTTCAAAAAAGTAATACCATAAAACTAGGTATTTCAAAAAAAGAGTTTGCAGACAGATTGGGGGTACAGAGAACTTCGTTGAGCAGGGAGCTGAATAAAATGAGAAAAGATGGTCTTATAGATTACAATTCACGCACTATTACACTAAAAAGCTAGATATCTATTTTATAAAGAGGTTGATCTGTTTCCGTGAACGTAAGGTGCAAAAATCGCCCTCGACATCAATGTTGTCCTCTTGGGCCACGTGGCGTGTGTGGTATTGATGTCAAGGGCTGAAAAATAATAGAATTGAGAAATCTTTTAAATAAAGGGTTCCCGGACATTGAGTTTTCCTTGGCTGTTTTGCAGAGGTACCAATGAAGGGGAACCCTTATTTTTATTGTTTGCGGGAACATATCAACTGCTCTAAACGAGTTTGGGCTGTGTTTTATAGGAGTTGAAGAAGCAGTTTGCCTGCTGACAAGAAAATAGTGCTAATATGCTCCTAAGCATCTAATACGATAATATATAGAGGAGATAATACTGTTGGTAAGAGTAGAAGAAAAAATGTCAAAGAGAACGTCAGAAAATACGGACGTCAAAGAAGTGAAGCAGGTATTCGGGTAAATAACAGGTGAGAAACAGGGGATGTGAGTTTTATGGGGTTTATAGAGAATTGGGAACAGGCTGTGACT
>PXBB01000105.1 GCA_003565735.1 Bacteroidales bacterium | reverse complement strand
TTTCACCGACATCTTTTCCCCGCCCTAAAGGGTGGATGTCGCTGAAAATCAGCACACCCTTAAGGTTCCGATAACTATCGGAAGGGGCAATGATGATTTTCAGCAAACGACAGTTTTGAGACAGCCTCTTAATGTCCATAAAAGAATTAGGGGAAAATTCTGTTTTTGTCCGTTAGGACATTAACAAGTATTATAAAAATATACTGGTGTTGTTGAGAAATTGGGTGCTTAGTTTATCCACTACGTGGAATAATATAGTCTCAAGTTCTTGTATTTATGAACATTGAAGCCCTAACGGGCTAGAGAATACATAGAAATGCAGAGCGTGCATGCATTATGCATAAAACAAGAAAATCTTTAAAATTTCAATCACAGGTTTTATTCAACAGGACCCAAAACTCCAAAAACAAAAATATTACTACCTTAATATCAATAGGGATTATTTGGAGCTACTATATGCTGCACAAGACAGCAAAAGCATGAGCCATACAAACAATTCTTTTTTATTAAAGTTGATATAATTTACAACATTTTAATATTTTTATTAGACATAAAAATTATTTTATTAATGTTTTATTGTCCTCTTTTTTGATTCATTATGCATATAAATATTTAGATGTATGCATGTAATTTTTTTTGATTAAAGAACAAAATAATATTACATTTGTTCTATCAAATATTTTTGTTTTGATATATAAACCCTTTAATCGTGCTTTGAATTTAAGATAAAATTTAATGTCAAATATTAATAATAAATATACTAATTTAAACAAAGTTAACATGAAAAAGTTTTTTACCATTTTTTTAACGGCCATAGCTTTATTGGCGGTTAATGTTACATTGCAATCACAAGTAGTGGTTTTCGAAGAAGATTTTGAAACGCCACCCTTTGATGTTACAGCAACAGGCAGCCCGGCCTGGAGTGTACACACCACACTATCGAATACCGGGACACAGTCGTATCATAATGACATTTCAGCGGGAGACACCTCTTATGTAACCACGGCATCATTCAGTACACTGGGTAACACATTTGTGTTGTTAGAGTTTGCACATATAGCCAAGCTGTGGATTTTTGATGCTGCTTATCTGGAGGTTTCAGTTGATGGCGGTAGCAGCTGGACGCGTTTGACCGGTGCAGAATATCTAGGCACAGGACAGTTTGGTACTTTAGGCGACCGTTTTGTGGCTGCATCCTATCCCACTTTATGGCAAGCTAATGACCAATATGCCGTTCCGGATAATACCTGGTGGCGCCAGGAGTCGTTTGATATTTCAGCCATAGCCGGCAATCAGGCGGATGTGCAGGTGCGTTTTGTGCTGGCCGACGGGATGAACCCAGCCGGCTCTAACAACAACTATGGTTGGCTTATTGATGATATCAAAGTGAGTGTTATTGCTGAATTACATGATTTGTCATTAGACAGCATAATCAGCCCCGTAGGCGATTTTTGTTACGATGGCAGCGAACCAGTGACCGTGCAAATAGGCAATTATGGTCTGGATACCATTTTTGGAGGCTTTGAGGCGGCTTATACCGTAGATGGCGGCATACCCGTTATCGAAATTGTAAGCGCTACTATAGCGCCTAACGAGCATATTATTCACACTTTTGCGACACCAATAAGCTTTGCACTACCCGGCGCCGACTCTACTTTTGTTCTCAAAACTTATGTGAGCGTAGGCAGCGACCCTTATCCGCATAACGACACGCTTGCTACAGGGGTTAAATTTTTGTTCATTCCACCTCAACCTATAGGGGTGAATGATACAATAACTTACGGAACAACAGCAACACTTCAGGCTATTTCCAACGAAAGTATTAATTGGTATGCAACTAACCACCCTCTTGATACCATACCTTTAGATACCGGAGCCACTTTTACGACGCCTGTTTTATACGGCAACACATCTTATTATGCTGCTGCGTCAACAGGGCTTTCAGGATCCGATAATATTCAAATAGGCTATGGTACTGTAAATAATACGACATCTGGTTATCCTGCACCTTATGGTAACTTTTACTGGGGTGCCAAACATCAATTTCTGATATTGGCATCAGAATTATACGATGAAGGTTTTTCTTCCGGCGCTATCCAATCATTGGCTTTCGATGTTGTATCTGGCATTAACCAACCTTTAAATAACTTTGAAATTCTCATCGGCCATACTTCTGTAAATTCACTGACAAGTTTTGAAACAGGCTTAACACAAGTATATCATGTACCAGTTTATGCAGATGTTTTAGGTTGGAACACTCATGAATTTGACACTCCTTTTATTTGGGATGGGACTAGCAATATTGTTATTGAAACTTGCTTCAATAACAGTTCGTGGACATCCGGATCAAATGCCGTCCTCAATCAAACCACAACAACATTTGTCTCTACAATACGTCATATTGCTGATAATGCTACGGTATGTACGGCACCAGGATCTACTAATACTCATTCACAAAGACCAAATATTAAACTAGGCGTTACCAGCGGTTGTGAAAGCCCTCGCACAGAAGTTTGGGCTATAGTCACCGGTAACCCGTCCGTAGATGCCGGCGTGGTTTCTATTGACGAGCCTTTGTCGCCTACCAATTTGGCACCACAGGACCTGGTTGTTTCTATTCAAAACTTTGGTACAGACCCCCTCACCACTGTGGATATCCACTGGACACACA
>PXBB01000082.1 GCA_003565735.1 Bacteroidales bacterium | reverse complement strand
GAGGGTTGGAACTTTTAAAAAAAACTCAATAAAGCATCAATGACAGCGTTCCCCGTAGGCGGTGCACTGAGCAAGCCGAAGTGGGAACAATATCAGTAGCCACGGGTAAGCGAAGCGCCACCCGTGGCAAAAAGAATACAAGAATATGGTTTTGGCACATGAATTTGTTGTAACTTGTGCTGATCCTGTCGAAGTAAGCAAAACAAATTCTGTGACAAAACATAATATACAGATATGCTGTGATTTATAAAAATCTGTCATTGGTAACTGCGTTCGAAATGACGTTGAATAAGTTACAAGGAGTGAGTGAGAACGGCGGCTTCACTGCTTTTTGCAGGTTTATTCATACACTAAGCCACTAACAAATCAGCACTTATAAAAGAGGCAAAAAGAAAACTGGCGATGCCATTAAAAACGAAAAAAGTCCTATTTATTTTTGATAATCCGTACTTATAGGTTATAAGGTGCTGGTATGAAAGCAAAAAAATAAAAACCGTTGCCCCTATCCAAAAAAGGGCTCCGGCATCATAACTTAAGCCTGTTAAAACAACGAAAACCGTACTTGCAAAATGGGTTAGAACAGCTCCGAGTTTTGCTTTTTTATGTCCCACATGAGCAGGAATAGATTGCAGCTTATGCTTAATATCGAAATCCATATCCTGGAGTGCATAAATAATATCAAATCCTGCTACCCACATCATAACGGCCAGTGACAGGAATACCGGAGTCGCCGTAATGGTACCGCTAACTGCTATGAATGCACCCAGCGGAGCTAAAGCCAGTGAAAGCCCCAGAACAAAATGACTCAAAAAAGTGAATCTCTTAGTATAGCTGTAGCCCATTATAACAAACAAAGCCAAAGGGGCTAAAAAAAATGTGAGCCGGTTAATGAACAGTGTTGTCAAAGTAAAAAGTATCGCATTGATAATAACAAAAAACCAGGCAGCGGTTGGTTTTATAATTTGATCAGGTATTTCTCTGCTTTTTGTCCTGGGGTTCAGGGCATCTATATGCCTGTCAACCAACCTGTTGAAAGCCATGGCGGCATTTCTGGCAAATACCATACACAAAACAATAAGCCCTAATATTTTAAGTGTTTCGTTTCCAAAGCCTTTGTTTGCCACAGCCATAAAAAAGCCTGTTATGGCAAAAGGCATGGCAAAAATGGTATGGCTAAATTTTATAAGCGCCAAATATTTTCCCATTTTTTTAATCATAATTGAAAAAGCCCTGTTAATGCATTTTTTAGGTTTGTTTTTATACACAAAGCTTCCGAAAACTTCCTTTTAGCATTCCTACGGCATAAGACAAGCGTAAAAACACAAAAGGCCCTTGAATGCACAAAGATAAAATTTGTTTTTTAACCTGCATTATCCGGCTTTATTTTGGTCTATTGAAGCGATGCGTAAAGCATGTTAAGGTATCTGTCTTCAGCTTCCTTCATTTTTTTCTTTTGGGCGGGGCTTTTATCCTTATAATCACATAAGTGGAGTATGCCATGAATAATAACACGATGCAATTCGTTGTCAAAAACTTTCTGCAGTTCTTCAGCATTTTCGCGAACCCTGTCGATGCTTATAAAAATATCGCCGGTAACAGGTTCGGACTTCTGTTCATGGTACTGAAAAGTGACAACATCAGTAAAGGTATTGTGCCGGAGAAACTTCTGGTTTATTTGCAAAAGATAATTGTCATCACAAAAAATAATATTTATATGGCCCGGTTTACGGTCATTACATTCAATAACCTGTTTGATCCATGCAGTCACAGCTCTTTTGTTTTTTAAGTTAAAGTGAATGGATTCCGAAAAAAACCTTACAGGCATTTGAGTATGAATTTAATGTGTTTGCTTTTTGTGAGCGTTTTCAATGCTGTCAAGCAGTGTTTGCATTCTGTCCTGAGCCATTTGTTTGGTAATACTGGCTTGCTTGAACAGAAGTTCTATGGTATTGCCGTTATTATGGTAAATCACCTCGTCGGCAAGCGATTTCATAACAAACAGCCCTCTGCCCTCTGTTTTAGAGAAATCTGCTTCCGGGTCGGTGGGGTCGGGAACAATATCTGCAACAAAGCCTTGGCCTTCATCTTTAACGATAAAAGCAAAGCCTTCTTTTTTAATTATAAAATCTATGGTTACTTTTTTGTCAGGGTTGTTTTTGTTGCCGTGGATGATTGCATTTTCAGCAGCTTCGGTAACAGCTGTATGCATATGGGCAAAGTACGTATTGTTGATGTTGTAATAATCGCATATATCTTCTAAAAATTTTTCTATAAGGTATATGTTTTTTCTGTGGGCGCCAAAACTTAGCCTATGAAACTTTTCCGTAGTCATCGCTGTTAATCCTGAAATTTGTAAAAATACTCATTTACTTTGTTTCTATAAAATATACTAAAAGAAGGGGGTACTGTTTTTAACAGTTCCTCTTCTTTTTGTTTTATTCTTTTATACTCAAAAAAGTCCGCAGGGTTACTAAATTTTTGATTTTTTGCTTGCTGAGATTCTCTTTGTTCATCCAGTTCTCTTTCTCTTTCGGCTCTTTCATGCTCCAGAAGGCGCGTAAGAATATCCTGTTGGCGCATGATTGTGCGGTCGGTAATTTGCCTGTTTACGATATCGGCTTCTGTTTGTTCCATATCCTGTTGCAGCTGTTCCAGTTCTCTTTGTCCATCTAAGCCTTGTTGCCTGAGTTCTTCAGCCATTTGACGCAGGTGGTTTCTGATGGCTTGCTGTTGTGCTGCCGCACGCGCCAACTGCTCGCTCAGCGACTGCCCCTGACTGCCCTGCGGCTGTTTGCCGTCTTTCATATCCTGAAGCATTTGATTGAGTGCTTCCTGCATTTCCTTAAGAGACTTAAACCCATTTTGGTCACCTTCTGAGCTACAACCACTGCTCGGGCAGCTGCCTGATGCACCTTGCATTTGCGAAACCATATTGTCTAAAGATTCGCTGAGAAGTAAAGCCAAATTGTTGACGTGTGTCATGACAAACTGCTGACGGCTGGCACCTTCATTAACTCTACGGTCAACAAGATTTTGAACGGCTTTTGCCAGATTACTGTTAATGTCAGACATTTCTCTGGTAACAAAAGATTCAATTTGCATTTGTCTTTTACTGAGTGCTATCAAAGAGTCTTCAATCATTTTCAGGTCTTCTCCGATTTTGTTTTGTTCCTGAATAAGGTTAACGTAGCGAGGGTCTGTAGTGCGTATATGCCTTAACGCCAACATAAGGTCTTCCTGCGCAAAAGAGGTGCGCAAAAGATTTTCCAAGATCATACGCAAAGCATGGGCATCTTCAGCCAGATTATCTTGCATCATTTGAGAGTGCATCTGCTGGAGCTGCTCCGAAAGCTTTTGCATTTGCTCCGAAGCATCCTGCTGCGAGCCGGAAGCCCGTCTCGGATTGTTTCTTTGAAGCTGACGGCTGCTTTCCTCCATAGATTCTTCAATAGCTTTTTGCTCCGCATCGGTGGGTTCGATTTTATTTGGCCTTTCGAGGGCGCTGTTTTTCTGATGCATTTCATCCAATTGCTCCTGAATATCCTCAAAAGCCTCATTAAGCTTTTGCTGTTCTTCAAGAATGGCTTCATTGTCGGCGCCTCTTTGCTGAGATTGCTCTGCTAATTCCTGCTGTTCTTTGGCAAGAGACTTCAACTTTTCAATGGCATCGGTCATCATTTTTTCAACTTCAAACTGTTTCATCAGTTCGAGGCTTCTGTCAATTTGAGTTTCAACATCCTGCATGTCAAATTTCATCTTATCGAGCATGTCCTTAACTTTACTTCTATCGAGATTGTCAAGCATTTCTTCAAGCTCCTGTAGCAAAGCCTTCATCTCGTCGGTCATAAGTTCTTCGAGCAACCTGTTGAGTTCTTCTTGTTTGCGCATTAAATCCTCGTTCAATTCATGGTATTGGTTTGCCCATTCTTCTTTATTTTCGAATTGCTGTTGAATTTGCTCTGTATTTTTTTGCAGCTCTTGCGCTCTTTGAATCAGCTCTTCAATATTTTTTCTATCCTGCCAGTTCAGACTTTTTTGTTCAAGAATTCTTCTGTTCAAATCATCTATGGTTTGTTGTATGCTGCGCGCATCTCTCATAGCAGTTTCCATTTGCCGGTGCAGCTGCCGGGTTTGTTCCTGTGCTCTGTCCTGAACTTCTCTTTTGGTCAGTGTTCTATAGGTAAAAGTAGGTGTTTTTGTTGACTTACTGCCGTTAACAGCATCGTTGTCCCATACTTCAAAAAAATACGACACCTCATCACCGGGCTCTAAGGGGAGTTGGCTTAAGTTGAAATGGTAGTAAAAGCGCTGCTGCCGTACATTTCTATCAATCTCAATGAGGTCATTTTCGTAAGGCACTTCAGCCTCTCTCTGACCTGCTCTGTTAATACGGTATCTGAAGTTTAAATGGCTAAAACCATAGTCATCTTCAATCATTCCGGTAAAGAAAAGATTTTTGTCGTAAACAGAATCCTGAAAAACTTCAACATCAATAGAGGGGTAAGCATCAGGGATGACATTTATGGTAAAAGTCATGGCATTGGTATCCATTACAAACTCATTTTCAGGAAATAAGCTATATGTTTTATCATGCATTAGCCGTTGTTCGACAGAAAAATGATTCTGTCGTTCTGCCTCCAGAAGGTGCAAGCTGTCGTTGAGCAAAAAGTGTATGTTTTTAGTTTCTCTGGTGTTGAACACCCACTTAGCCCGGGTTCCCTGCGGCACAACAATATCGCCGGCATTGCTTTGTGTTTCGTTTCTCTTCCCTGTATAGGCAGGATATTTTAGCTCAATATCAAAATGAAGTATGGTAGGCTTTGGCCACACTTTTATTTCATAGGCTTTCGATTTGTAACCGGCAGCACTGAGCCAAAACTGTTGATTGCGCTGTATGTTCCGAAACGTGTATTGATGCAATGAAGGGCTGGTTTTGTTTAGCAGAAAACTGTTGTTATTAATATGGATAAAGACCTCGGCGGGGAGCTCCCTCCCTTTTGTTTGCACCTGAAGTGTTAAATCTTTATTTTGCACCGAGCTTAAGTCTTCGTTCAGGATGATAAATTCAAAAGGCGCCGGTCTTTCGAAAGTATTCTGATAGTGAACAATTCGTTTGGTAGAATCAGTGATAACGCCGGGTGATGTCAGCAGAATAAGAAGCAGCATTAATAAAGGCGGCACTGCAAACTTTAAATACTTCTTGTTTTGTTTAAAATCAATCGCATTTTTAAAAGGGACAGGGCTGATTAGATCCGCCTTCTGCTCTATGCCGGCTTCAATAAGTGCCCGCGTTTGGTCATTATGGTCAGCCATTTTTTTCAGTTGCAAAACATTAATCAACTTATCCTCAACTTCAGGAAAATGCGCACCAATAATCTGAGCCGCTTTTTCATGGCTTATTACAGAACCCAAGCGGAAAGTTTTAAGCAACGGCCATATGATAAGCCTCAGAATAACAACCGTGTTAAAAATAATAAAACTGAAAAACAATAAGGCACGGAGGTATGTTCCTGAATGGGCAAAATGCTCAACTAGTGTTATGAAAAGGTACAACAGTAATATGGAGCCCACACTGTACAAACTGCCGCGTATTACCAGATTTTTATAATACTTCCTGATAAAAGCATCGAGCTTGTTGATGAGTATGTTGTAGTTGTTTTGCATGTGTGACACCTCTGTTCTGCTGATAAGTTTTTTCGCCTGCGATTATATAAACGTGCAATTCGTTTTAAAATTATGAACTTCTACAAAGTTACATTTTTTTCTTGAACCATTCAACCCGCATTATGCAGCAGAAAATTTATTGCGGCTGTAAATACCTTTGAAATCAGACACTTCATCCTATTTCTCTCAATAACTGTAAAAGTTAGTACACATATTTGGCAAAACACCTTATTTCTGTGTGTGATTTTCAGCAAACCGATGTTTTGGAGACAGCCCCCAAATTTTGTTTTATGCATATTCCTGAAGCGAGACCTCTGTTTGAAGTGTCAAACAAAAAATATGGCTGATTTTTTAATAATTAGTTGAAGTTAAAAATGATTTTTTTTATTTTTGTATGAATTCTTTATAAATAAGCATAATGAATGCCGAGCCCCAACAAGATTTAAAGTTTTCATTTTATAATGACCCATTGATATTTTTTAATATCATGCTGGACGATATTAAAAATGCTAAGAAGTCCATTTATCTTCAAACTTACAAGTTTTCTCAAGATCCGATGGGTACGCGCTTTCGTGACTTATTGACACGTAAAGCTCAGGAGGGGGTTAAAGTTTGTGTACTCATTGATTCTTGGGGGTCGGGCGTTTCGGAAAAATTCTTTGCTAAAATGATTGCTCACGGTGGCCTGGTAAAGTTTTTCAAAAAGCTGCGCATCCGCTTAGATATTTTTTCGGCTAATCATATGCGTAACCACCGCAAATTATTAATCATCGATGAGCATATTACATTTATCGGGTCGGCTAATATTACGGGCTATTCGCTAAACTGGCGTGAGAGCGTTTTACGTATTAGCGGCAATATTGCAAAAAAATTCAAAAGCATTTTTTTTGAAGACTTTAATCTTTCCAAAAAATATTTTCCTAATAAAAAGAAAATAACACGCAAAGTAAAATATGCCGGGTTTGAAATTATAAAAGACGTGCCCAGTACTGTTATTCAGCCTACACGTAAACGTATGCTGGAACTTATTAAAAAGGCCAAAGAGGAAATTATTATTGAAACACCCTATTTTTTGCCCGACAGTACTGTACGTAAAGCGCTAACAAATGCTGCCGAGAGAACAGTTAAAGTAACAGTAATTACGCCCCTGCATTCGGATGTAGGGCTTTTTGATATTTTACGAAACAAATATCTGGGACCGCTTCATAAAAGTAATATTCGCATTTTGCAATACAAGCCCCATAATTTACATGCCAAAATAATGTGCATAGATAAAAAAACTTTTTGTATCGGTTCCAGCAATTTCGATTACCGTAGCTTTCGCTTCCAGCACGAAATTAATCTTGTAGGAGACGAAGCATCTGTAGCTTCCATGCTTCAAAAACACATTGATGATACCAGCAAAGATTGTCTCCCTTTTGATTATCAAAAGTGGCTTAGGCGGCCACGCACGCTAAAAGCTATTGAATTTCTGCTGGTGCCCATACGTCATTTATTCTGATTTTGGGAACCCATTGAGTTATCGCGATCTGATTTTACGAATAATACCGTGAATGGCTTTATTCAAGTCCTCCGAAATATTGAACACATATACAGGCACTAAAAAAAGCACCGTAATGGCTAATGATTTGATTATCACACTGACTATAACAGGAACAGAGGGCGACAGCAAAAGGGTAACCAAATAAACGAGAAAACCAATTAACAAAACCACAGGGTGCTTATACGTAAAAGGATGAAAACCAAACTTAATAAGAATGAAAAGAAAATTGATAAAACAATAGAAGAAATATGATATCAAAGAAGCCATAGCTGCTCCAACAATACCATAAGAAGGGATAAGCAACAAGTTGAAAAAAATTATAAAAACAATCAGCAAAATCATAATAACCGCATAGTGCCTGTAATATTTGCTGAAAACAATAATCTCACTACCCAGTCCAAAACCCATTATGGATAAATAGGCCAAGGCAATATACAAGATAACATATTTGCCTTCATGATAGGCTTCGGGCAAGAATGCCAGTAAACTATCTATGTTGCCCCATAATAATAAAAAAACAAACGCCGCCATAATAAGCTGGTTAAGCGCACTCTTTGAGTAAATACTCTTTATAGTATCCCAGTCACCTGACTTGAAGGATTCTGTTATATAAGTAGTTGATATTTTTACCAGAGCCCTTCCGGGTAATATAATCATTGAGCCAAAATAGAAAGCAATAGCATAAACACCAGTAGCACTGAGATCGAAATAATGATTTATCATATATTTATCAATGTACATAGCTGCAATACTCGAGAAGCCCGACAGCAAGGCAAAGACTGCAACCATAACCATCTCATAGCGCATTTTTTTGGTCAAAAATGAAAAGTCCGGTTTGAGTGAAAACTGCTTTCTGTAGATCAACAATCCAACGGTCATAAACACAGGCGCACCGTAAGCTATTGTGTAATAGTGTATAAAACCATTAAAATCAAAAAAGCCATAATAATAAAGCCCTATACCTATTAAATTAAGAATCCTTAAAAAAAACTCTTTTACAAAAATGCCAAAAGAAGCATTAAAAAGAACCCTGTTGTAAACATCAATAAGTCCAGTGAATATGTAAATAAAAATAAGAGGCAAAAGCAAATAGACATACTTAGCAAAAAGAGGGGAATCTTCTTTATTCTGTGTTACAAAATAGTCTTTCAGTGCAAAATAACCCAAGCCGGAAATAAAAAACCCTAACAACGCGACCATCAGAAGAATAAATAAAAACCCGTTGTGATTTTTATTAGGGTTTCTGAAAAAAGGGAACAGGCGTTTAGTAACATTCGCAAAACCCAGCATACCAAACTGCCCCATAATACTTGATATAGCAATGATAAGGTTTACCAGTCCCACCTGAGCCGTGCTGAATATGTGTGGCATCAGTAAAACAACGTTCACAAAACCTAAAGCAGCACCAACATATGAGTACACACTCCCTTTTATGGTTTGACGTGCTATGGTACCCATTTTAACGATTTTTGTGGTTTAACGAATAAAAGATTTTTTCACAAAACTATTCCAAATCAATATTGATTGACGTATTCCAAAACGCTGTCCGTAATGTATTTCAACTGCTCTTCATCCAGCTCTGTATGCATGGGTAAGGAAATAACCGAACGGCACAACATCTCAGTAACCGGGAAATCACCTTCTTTGTAGCGGGCATCTTTGTATGCTTTCTGCATGTGCATAGCAACAGGATAGTAAATCATGGCAGGAATATTTTTCTCGGCCAAAAATGCCTGCAAACCGTCACGGTCAATATCTTTAGTAATAAGTGTATATTGATGAAACACGTGCGTGGTATAAGGTGCCCGGACAGGAGTAATCAGCTTCGGATGATCTTTAAAAGCATTGTTATAATACGCTGCTGCTGCATTACGTGCTTGGGCATAAGCATCCAGATGCCTGAGCTTGATTCGCAAAATAGCAGCCTGAATACTATCTAAGCGGGAGTTAACACCTACGAAGTCGTGATAGTAACGCTTGACCATGCCGTGGTTTACCACTGCCCGCAGCTTAGATGCCAAAGCATCATGGTTGGTAAAAATAGCTCCACCATCGCCATAGCAGCCCAAATTCTTAGAGGGAAAAAATGAAGTGCACCCTACGTCACCAATGGCTCCTGCTTTCTTTCTTTGTCCGTCCTTAAATATATAATCCGAGCCAATGGCCTGACAAGCATCCTCAATTACATAAAGCTTATGAGCTTTTGCTATCTCCATTATGGCTTCCATTTGTACACACTGCCCAAAGAGATGCACAGGAACAATAGCCTTGGTTTTAGGTGTTATCGCTTTTTGAAGCGATTCAATGTTAATGTTAAAGGTATCAGCATCAACATCAACCAAAACAGGTTTCAACTTCAGCAATGCGATAACCTCAACAGTTGCTACAAAAGTAAAAGTGGTGGTAATGACTTCATCACCCTCCTGCAAATCTAAACCCATCATCGAAATTTGCAAGGCATCCGTACCATTGGCACACGGAATAACATGCTTGACGCCAAGATATGCTTCTAAATCCGATTGGAAATTTTTAACCTCAGGCCCATTGATATAGGCTGTTGAACCAATGACATCGAGAACGGCTTGGTCAACTTCATTTTTTATCTTTAAATACTGACTTTTTAAGTCTACCATTTGAATGTTCTTCATTTTTAAATTATCTTTTTAAGTGGTTTGTTAATATCATTTATAAAGTCTTCAGTTTAGCTCTGATACTTCCCTTAAGTTCAAGCTCACCAGCACCTGATAAACCGTACAATTTTAAAAAAAGAGCAAAAGCAACAAAATTATTTTCAAGCGCCTGAATGTTTTAAGCTGATTTTCAATCTTATGCATTTATTGTTGCATTAAGTCAACCCTATTGCCTAAAAATGTCAGCAGCAAATTTATATAAAAAAGGCTTACGTTATTCTAAAAGATTTCTTTATTGGCAAAGGATTTATATCTTTGCTGAGTAATAGAACTTAGAAAATGAATTTTTTGCCGACTTTATACTTTTATTAAGAAAAAACTGTTAAAAAATAAAGCAAAAAATTATAATAGATTGTAATGGGTGCCTCAAAGATACTATTGTCTTTCCTGTTCTCATTTTCATTATGTCTGGCTTCTCTTTACACGGGCGCACAGGCGCTTGTCATAAATGAGATTTTATCATCGAACGAGGATGGTATTCAGGATGAAGATGGCGATTTCGAAGATTGGATAGAGCTTTACAATGGCACAAGTTCTATTATCAACCTCAAAGGTTACATGCTTTCTGATGATTTAAATAATCCCGACCGATGGGTATTCCCTGAAGTGCTTATTTACCCATCAGACCATCTCATCCTTTTTGCTTCGGGAAAAAACAGAACTGATGGCAGTTTTTTACATACCAACTTCAGTATCAGCAAAAATGGAGAACCAATTATTCTGAGCGACACTACGGGGTATATTATTGATTACGTCCCTGCTCAATATATTCCAAGTGATATTTCCTATGGCAGGTATCCGGATGGTGCGCCCGATTTCTTTTTTTTCGCCACGCCTACCCCTGGTACACCCAACAGCAGCAATCACTTTGAAGAATTTTTGAACCCACCCGTTTTTTCGCACTCAGGCGGCTGTTATACCAGCCCTTTTCAACTGACGCTCTCGGCACCCGACAGTGCCATTGTTTATTATACAACAGACGGCAGCTATCCTGATCAGCAAAATGCAGTTGTATATGAAAACCCTATACCCATACATGGGGCAAAAATTATCAGAGCCTTTACATACAAGGATGGGGCATTGAAAAGTGAAACAGAAACGCATATTTACAATATCCTGGCCGATGAGCTTCACAATTTTCAATCCAATTTACCGCTCATTGTTCTCAATCAGTTTGATACGCTTATTACACCGGGCGAACGCTCTTTTTCAGCTATTACAATTAATGATTTGATGATAGGTGGAGAGGTCTCATTAATAGCTGACAGCACTACTTTTCAAAACAGAGCGCTTACCAACAAAAGAGGCTCCAGCTCATTGTCTTTTCCGAAAAATATGTTCGGGTTTCACTTGCTCAACGAAAAGGATGGCACCTATAATGCGTCTATCCTTGAAATGCCTGCCGAGCATAACTGGATATTATATGCGCCATATACCGATATGACCCTGATGCGCAATGTGTTAGCTTATCAATTATCGGAAGATATGGGCTGGTATGCACCACGCACACACTTTGTTGAACTTTTTTTACACCATGGAAATGGAACGGTTGATTACAGCCATTACCATGGCGTTTATGTATTGGTAGAAAGGATAAAATGGGATAATAACCGTGTTGACATTACTAAAATAAGCCCTAACGATAATCAGGAACCCGAAATAACCGGAGGCTATATTATCAGCAAAGACAGACTTGATGACGATGAAGTCGGTTTTGCTACTGCAAGGGGTACTATCCTTTGCCATGTGCGCCCGCAAGAAGCGGATGTAACACCCCAACAAAGGCAGTGGATTTCTGATTATATGAGTGCTTTTGAAGATGCCCTTTTTAGTAGCGATTTCGATGACCCTGATAAGGGATACAGAAACTATGTTGATGAAAATTCTTTTATCGACCACTTTTTGATTACTGAACTCCTCAAAGAAATTGACGGCTACCGCCTGAGCACTTTTATGTATAAAGACCGCAACGAAAAATTGATCATGGGTCCCTTGTGGGATTTCAACCTGAGCCTTGGCATTGCCGACTATCTCGAAGGCTGGAAGCCTGAAGGATGGTACTATAGCCTTTTAAGCGAAGATGACTGTCCCATATGTTATTGGTATGTCAGACTTCTTGAAGATGACCTTTTTGAGCAAAATCTAAAGTTACGCTGGTGGGATCTTAGGCAAACGGTTTTTTCGAAAGACTACCTGACAGCTATGATAGCCTACAATAAAAATCTGTTAGCCGAAGCACAGGTGCGTAATTTTCAGAGATGGCCAACATTAGGAACTTACATTTGGCCTAATTGGTACATAGGCGATTCCTTCGAAGATGAAGTCAACTGGATGGAAAACTGGCTGCTGAGAAGACTGCTTTGGATGGACAGACAACTGAAAATAACTGAACCATACCTGTCCGAAAATGCACACCTTATTCATTATTGGCATTTTAGCGATACCCTGCCCAATAACACACCATTAAAGACTATTGATGCCTCGTACAGTATTGGCGAACCGGCTTACATAGAATTCTTTTCCGCACTGAGCGGCTATCCGTATTATCAAGGCCATGAATTGTGGCGCAAAGCATCATTAGAAAGAAGAAACAATCCAACACCTGTAAATTACCAGCTCGATATTATTGACGGCACACCATACCCCGAAAGCAATATCAGAGGCATACAAGTACGCCAGCCCTTAAGCGGCGATGCAGGAGAAAATGCTTTGGTGTTTCACATCCCTACAAAAAACTACAAAAATATTGAAATGAGTTTTGCAGCAACAAACGAAGGTGCTGCCGATGCCATTTCCATTGAGTATGCCATTGATGAAAACATGCAGTGGCTTTCGGACAGCTTGATTTTTGATGAAATCAAAATCCACGAAATATACGAGAATTCCCGTATAGATTTTTCTAATATCCACTCAGTAAATGACAATGCATTTTTTAAAGTGCGTTTCAAATTTTTAAGCAGTGATATGCATGCCGATGACGGCAAAAGGATTACTTTCAATAATATTAGCGTGGCTGCTGAAAAAAAAAATGAAAAAGCCACTTTTTTTCAAAATTACCCCAACCCTTTTAAAAAAACAACCCAAATAAATTGCATATTGCCAAGCCCTACTGACATTAAAATTGAAATATTCAATACCATGGGGCAACACGTAGAAACACTTAATTATTATAATGTAAAAGCCGGCCCCTTTACAATAGAGTATGATGCCTCAACGAAACAAAGCGGACTTTACCTCTATCGCATTTCCACAAACTCGGGCGTGCACACAGGCAAAATGATTGTTGTTGATTAAGTTATTTATCGTGTCATTAACTACCTGAATATATTGTATTTGAAAATACACCACAGCGCACGAAAACCATCTTTCCAGTTTATCTTTTTGCCTTCTTCATAAGTACGCCCATAATACGAAATGCCAACCTCGTAGATACGAATATTTTTAACACGCGCTATCTTTGCCGTCACCTCCGGTTCAAACCCAAAGCGGTTTTCTTTAAGCTTGATGCTTTTGAGAATATCAGCACGAAACAACTTATAACATGTTTCCATGTCTGTAAGATTAAGATTCGTAAATGCGTTTGATACAAAAGTTAAGAATTTGTTACCAATGGAATGCCAAAAAAACAATATTCGATGTGGTCTTCCCCCCATAAAACGGGATCCGTAAACAACATCGGCGACCTCATCCAAAACAGGTTTCAAAAGAATATTAATCTCATTAGGGTCATACTCTAAGTCAGCATCCTGAACTATGATAAAGTCGCCGGTTGCTTTTTCAATCCCTGTCCTGATGGCCGCACCCTTGCCCTTATTGGCACTGTGGCTGGCATGTATTATATGCATGCCGGAACGTTTTTCATCAATGAATGTTTGTAATTGTGCTTCCGTATGATCGGTAGAACAATCATTAACAACAACAACTTCTTTCTCTACTCCCCCGATAAGACTTACCTTAAATAAGCGCTCAAGGATACCGTAAATGGTTTTTTCTTCATTATATGCCGGAACAATTACCGATAGTTTCACAGGCCAGTATGTATTTTAATTTTTGGCAAAAATAATTTATTTTTTTAGTTTATATGCCCTGCATACATCAAATCTGCTAAGGTGACGTAATCATTATCGGTAATTTTATGATAATACCCATTCACTTTTTGCCTTTGCAGTTGTTGTAAGACTTCACTTTTTCGGGTTTTTTGAGGTATTTCATTTAAGCTTACAGGGCACTTGATAGTTCGGAAAAATTGTTCAAGTTTTTCGATTGTTTCTTCTACATTAGCAGCATTCATCAGCTTTTCTCCGAGGAAAAGAATTTTATCGCTTAGTTTTTCTTTATGCAAGCGCAACCATGCCGGATATGCTATGCTGAGAGAAGCACCATGAGGGATGTCATACAAGGAAGAAAGAACATGCCCAATACTATGTACACCCCAATCGCCATAAGATTTTCCATAAGTTGTTGTCCCATTCAAAGCCAATGTCGCAGCAAGCATAATATCGGCACGCAGGTCGTAATTCTGCAAATTACTGAGCAACAGCTTGCCTTTATGCATGGTTTCTTTCACAATTTCAATAATAATGTTATCTGTCAGATCTGCCCTCCCTTTCCCAAAATAAGCTTCAAGGGCATGTGCTATGACATCACAAATACCGTAAGCTGTATAATCATAAGGCACACTTAAGGTAAAAGCAGGATCTAAAAAAGAGTGTTTTGGAAATATTAACGGGTGCCCATAGCTCCGCTTTTCATGCGTGACATCGTTTTGAATAACTGCGTATGGATTCATTTCCGTTCCCGTGGCAGCAAGTGTAAGTATGCACATCAGTGGTAGTGCTTTTTTAACCTCCTTTTTATGTGTGAAAAAATCCCAGGATGAATGTGTAACGCATGCTGTAAGAGCTACCATTTTAGCAGTATCAATAACACTGCCTCCGCCCAAAGCAATAATAACATCTACTTTTGATTCGCGTGCCAAAGCAGCGGCAGCATCTACATCTTCAAAAACAGGGTTTGATTTTATGCCGCCATACTCAAATATCTCACAACCTGAACTTTTCAGTTCTGATATAACAGTTTGGTAAATCCCATTTTTTTTAACAGAACCCCGACCGTATATCAACAGAACCCTATGGCCGAATGAACTAAGTATTTTACCTGACTTTGAAACAACGTCTTTACCAAAATGTAACTTTGTTGGATTATAAACTTTAAAATTTTCCATAATTATATGTTTATTCCTGAATAATTCATGCTTTTAATTTAGGTCAAATGTGAGGCTAAGAAAGCAGCTGACATAGAAAGCTATTTCAAGGCTTTCGCAACTTATACTGCTGAATGGCCTTCGGCGTTGGAGAATACCAACGAATTAAACATTTATTACAAACGAGAGCAACGAAGTTTGTAATAATTTGTTTTTCAAGTCAGTAGCAGCGGATAGCCTGAAGCAAAAGCACTCGAAAACAAAAAAGCTTTCAGCCTATTAGATTTATTAGTTTGAATATCATATATATACATTCTTTTGTTTGCTTTTTAGTAATAGTATTGACTTAAAAATTGACTCATTCAAAATTACAAAATTATTTTAATACTTTTGTACAGGAGAAATACTTTGAAGCATTCATTGCATTTCTTATCCATCTTAAACATGACAGAGAGAAACATTAATCAAGCCTGTAAGATTTAGCAGGCAGTAACAAAAACTAAAAATGAAAAAAAATTATTTTATTTTAATTCTTTTTTTGCTGGTTTTTTCATTGCAAAAAAACTATGCCCAGCAAACTGATACGCTATGGGTCGATGGGCTGACACCAATAGTAGGCCCTTCAATAGAGGCAGATACAGTTCAATATTGTGCTATGCCTCCTGGAAAAAATCTTTTATTTAAATCTTCTATGTCAGGTCAATTTGAAAACTTAACGACAGGAGATACTTCAGCAAATAATGTTACAGAATACCTCATCCCAATGAGCTCAACCTATGATGGCGCTTGGTTTTTTCGGCCAACAGGGCATCCTTTCCCAACTTCTGCATGGTATCTGTTTTTTGATGAACTCCTTTTTAAACCCTTTACAGATACCTCAATTGATTGGTGTGATTCATTACTTGCGCAACCCATTGATAAGCCGGGAAACACTTATCAATGGTCCACCGGCGATAACACATATTCTATTGCCACAAATAATATTCATACATTCCCCACACAAATATGGGTAACAGTCAGCAATACTTGCGAAACAGTAGTTGATTCTATAACTATAACATGGCCGGGGACACCACTTGATTTAGGTGGAGACAGTACATATTGCAGTGTTACTCTTGACGCTGGGGCCGGTGCCTCAAACTACCTTTGGTCAACAGGAGAAATCACCCAAAGTATTTTTGTTAATACCACAGGAACATACTGGGTACGAAAGACCCACAATGGTTGCCAACTAAGAGATACTTCTCACATTATAATCCCGCAACCGGTCATAGAGCCAATATGCTATGTGGATTATGATACCACAACAATGAAAAATGCAATTCACTGGAATACAAACTTGAGTAGTTTTATTGACTCAATAAAAATATACAAAGAAACTTCTCAAAATGTTTGGATACCCATTGGAACCATGGCACAAAACCATTCCATGTTTATTGACATGAACTCTAATCCGCAAAACCAGTCTTACAGTTATAAAATCTCAGCTATTGATACCTGTGGTAACGAAACACCACATCCCTATTCAACAGCTCACACAACGATTACATTATTGGCAACTTACGATGAAGGAACAGATACTTATGGCTTTAGCTGGAGTCACTATATTGGGTTGCTTGTGCCCACTTACACACTCTTTGGCGTTACAGCAAATAATACTGTTGACTCTATCGGCTCTGTCCCGGGTAATCAAAATTATTATAATTACACTAATCCTACTACTTCTTATGCACGCTTTTTTGTTGGTTTTGAAGCGCCTGCTTGTGATGGAGCCAAAGGTGTCAATAATTTGGTAAAATCGAACTTTATTTCAACCTCTACAATAGGTATTGATGAGAAAACTGCTGAACAGCTGACAATTTATCCAAATCCCGCAAAAGACAGAATTTACATTCAAACTACTGAAAACGAAATAGAAATTGAAATTATTAATGCACACGGACAAGTAGTTATAAAAGACAGAAATAAAAAAGAAATTGACATCAGTTTTTTGCCCTCAGGCACTTACATTATTCGTCTGACTGCTAATTCTTTTAGTGGACAGAGAAGTTTTATTGTTTATTGAGATAAACAACCGGTTAGCCAATTCTTTCAAGCCTCTGGCATACCAGATGGTTATTTGAACTATTTCATTTATTGTAAGCCGCCTGAAAAGTTCCTGTAATATAATCTCAAAGGACAGATGGTATCATTATTCCTAAATCCTCAGATAATTTACTGCCAAATGTCTGGACTGTACACCGTCTGCAAAAAAGGGATAATATTACGAACAAGCGCTTGAGTAGTGTTTTGTAAAGTGTAATTAGAACAGACTTTTTTGTGTATCTTTGCCCCAACTTTTAACCAAAGTTGTAAAAGCACTATTATGAAAAATTTCGAACGCTACACAGTAACAACAGCGCTGCCATATGCTAACGGCCCCATACACATAGGACATTTAGCCGGCGTGTATGTCCCGGCAGATATTTATGTACGTTATCTCCGTCTTAAGGATAAAGATGTTTTATTTATCGGGGGGTCGGACGAGCATGGTGTACCCATAACCATAAAAGCACGCAAAGAAAATGTGACACCTCAAGACATTGTAAACAAATACCACGCTATCATAAAAAAATCTTTTCAAGATTTTGGAATCACATTTGATATATATTCTCGTACGTCAATGGAGTTGCATCACCGTACGGCATCAGAAATTTTTAAAACATTACACGACAAGGGGGAGTTTATCGAAAAAACAACCCATCAGTATTACGATGAGGAAGCTTCTCAGTTTTTAGCCGACCGTTATATCACAGGTACTTGTCCACATTGCAGCTACGAAAAAGCATATGGCGATCAGTGCGAAAATTGCGGCACCTCTCTCAATGCTACTGACCTAATTAATCCCCAATCAGTATTAAGTGGCAACACACCCATTCTAAAAGAAACCAAACACTGGTTTTTACCTTTGGATAAATATGAACCATGGCTTAAAAAATGGATACTCGAAACACATAAAGAATGGAAACCTAATGTTTATGGGCAATGCAAATCATGGCTTACGCAAGGACTACAGCCGCGTGCTGTTACCCGCGACCTTGATTGGGGTGTCAAAGTCCCTCTTGATGGGGCTGACGAAAAAGTACTATACGTTTGGTTCGATGCGCCTATTGGTTATATTTCCGCAGCCAAACACTGGGCGCAGGAAAATAAAAAAGACTGGACACCATACTGGAAAGACAAAAATACTAAGCTGGTGCATTTTATTGGCAAAGACAACATCGTTTTTCACTGCATTATCTTTCCTTCTATATTGCATGCTGAAGGCTCTTATATTTTACCTGAAAATGTGCCGGCCAATGAATTTCTCAACCTTGAGAATGATAAAATCTCCACTTCACGCAACTGGGCTGTTTGGCTTCACGAATACCTCAAAGATTTTCCTGACAAACAAGACGTACTTCGTTATGTTCTTACTGCCAACTGCCCTGAGACCAAGGACAATGATTTTACGTGGAAAGACTTCCAGACAAAAAACAACAGTGAGTTGCTTGCTATTTTCGGTAATTTTGTCAACAGAACTATTGTACTGACAAACAAATACTATGAGGGTAAAGTCCCCGCCCCGGGTGATCTGTGCCAGCTTGACAAAGAAACTCTTAAAGCGCTGGAGGATTACCCTGATAAGATTTCACTTCATATTGCCAATTACAAATTCCGTGAAGCTTTGTCGGAAATGATGAATCTGGCCAGAATGGGCAACAAATACCTCACAGAATCTGAGCCGTGGAAGATTTTTAAGACAGCGCCAGATAAGGTCAGAACCATTATCAATATCAGCTTGCAAATATGTGCTAATCTAAGCATAGTGGCCGAGCCTTTTATCCCTTTTACTGCGGCCAAAATGAAAAGAATTTTGAACCTGCCCGACTTGAATTGGCAACAGGCAGGAAAACCTGATTTGCTTAGCCCGGGGCAAACAATCAGTGAGCCTGAACATCTCTTCGAAAAAATTGAAGATGCGGCCATAGAGCATCAAATGGCAAAGCTGCATGATGCCAAATCGGCTAATGAGCAAAACAACAGAGTGGTAGAACCTGTCAAAGCCGATATATCTTTTGATGATTTTCAAAAGGTAGATTTACGTGCCGCTACTATAATAGAAGCTGAAAAGGTTCCCAAAACCAAAAAGCTACTCAAACTCACCCTCGACACAGGAACAGGCAAGCGTACCGTTGTGTCGGGTATTGCTGAGCATTACAAACCCGAGGAAGTCGTGGGCAAGAGCGTGTGTCTGGTAGCCAACTTGGCACCCAAAGAACTGAGAGGTATCAAATCTCACGGTATGGTACTGATGGCCGAAGATGTCGATGGCAAGCTGGTGTTTGTATCACCGGCTCATATGATTAGTAACGGTATGACGATAAAATAAAACTAGAAACCTAATTATCATGAAGATATTATTAGCGATTGCCGCCATGTGGCTTTTTACTGCATGGAGCCAAATGATTTACTGCCAGCACTGGGCATGGGCAAAATCCCTTAACGGACCAAATAGCGATGGTGTTTACTGTGTAGAGACTGATGGCAATGAAAACATATATGTCGGTGGGGGATTCAGGGACACCATATATTTTACCCCTACAGACTTTTTGGTGGCACCTACCAACTACACAGACGGCTTTATAGCCAAGTACGACAGTAGTGGCACCTTTTTGTGGGCACGCAAGTTTGGCGGCAATCACAACGATTTTGTACGGGACATCTGTACTGACTCACTGGGTTATGTTTATGTAGCCTGTTATGCACGCAGCAGCAATACCGTGAGCTACGACTCATTTTCTTACACTGGTACAGGCAACGATAAAACATTCATACTCAAAATTGACCCACAGGGGGATTTGGTGTGGGGCAAACTACTTACAGCAGGGCCATCCAATGCCTATCCCGTATCGTTAAGTGCGAATGCGGGCATTGTGGCTGTTACCGGTTCGTATGCTTTCTTGAATATGATTATCGAAACAGATACGTTGTTTCATGCCGGTGGTGAAGATGTTTTTCTGGCTGTTTACGAAAGCAACACAGGCAACCTCTTGTGGACAAAAGCCCTGAAATCACAGTTTCAGGATTATGCTAGGGCAGTCGTTGTTGATGACAGCGCCAATGTGTATCTGTCGGGAATTTTTAACGCCACTTTGAGCATTGGTGGTGCCGATACCCTTTTTAACCCTTTGGGTTATGAAATCTTCTTGTGCAAGCACAATGCTAACGGTGATTATGTATGGACTAAAAGATATAATGGCACTAGTAACCACCATGTGGATGGCTTGGCTCTTAACAAATCAGGCGATATTTATATTGCGGGTTTTCATTCTTTCGGTAATCATGTATTAAATGATACTGCTTTTTCGACTGTGACCTCCAATAATTTCTTTCTGCAAAAATTGGATTTCAATGGCAATAGCTATTGGACAAAAATATTTCCCGTGGGTAATTTAGGACGCATATCGGCTATTATAACAGACAGTGTTGACAATGTTTATATGGCTGGTTATCTGGGTTCAGCCTTTAATTTGGGAAGTTTTCAATTGTGGGGCAGCAGTAACAATTATCGGAATTTTATTGCCAAAATAAATGGTTCCGGTGATGTCGTTCATGCCATTGACGGTGGCGACAGGGTTAATAATACCGGTGTAAACAATCTGGCTTGCGGCTCAAGCGGGGTGTTTATTGTTGGTTTTTTCGGAACGGCACAAGGGCACACCTGTGTTTTTGGGAATGACACTCTTGTTTCGGCAGGGGGCAGCGACGGCTATATTGCAAAATACCAGCCCCCACAAAGCGTACCCTGTGGGATTGTTGCCGATTTCACACCATCTGCCACACAGGTTTGCGCGGGGGATTCTGTAGATTTTCTGAATCAAAGCACATCGGCCACACATTATGAATGGTATATAAATGGTGTATTGACCTATACACTCACAGATGTTTCATTTGATTTTCAACTTGCAGGAACTTATGATATTATGTTGGTGGCTTATGACAGCATCTGTTCAGACACGAGCATAACTCAGATTTTTGTTATGCCATCCAATCACTTCTTTGAATACCAAACCATTTGCTATGGCGATTCTTATATTTTTGGCGGACAAAACCTCACTGCCTCTGGTCATTACACTGACCCACACCAAAGTATCAACAACTGCGATTCTGTACACCATTTGTTTTTAACTGTCCATGAGTTAGTTACAACAGTAAATGTCACCCACAATATACTGACAGCACTTGCCGATAATGTAAACTACCAATGGATTGATTGCGACAATAATTTCGCACCGATTCAGGGAGAGGCAGGGCAACAATTTGGAGCTGTACAAGACGGGAATTATGCTGTTATTATCAGTGACAGCCTGTGTGCCGACACGTCTTCATGTTATCAGGTTACATTCGTTGGCTTAACCGAAACAAATTCCGGCAATGAAAGTGTGTTTTTTTATCCCAATCCTGCAAACGATTTTATTCACATAGAACTGAAAGAACAAGCACTATTAAGAGTGATTGATATCATTGGAAAAGAAGTTGTTAGTGAAATTTTGCCATTAGGCAATAGTGTGGTATCCCTGAATAATCTAAAATCAGGTTTATACGTCATTGTCTTTGAGTTTCCAGACAAGCCCTTTTACAGCAAAATTGTAATCCTTTAAAAATGGATGGCAATCTATTTTAGCCTGACAATACATTAAAAAAGCCTGAAAGAGCAGAACCAAAGCATACAAGGCCGTGGATACTTTTTTTTACTGAGGGCTACAATACCCTGCAAAAAACACGCAAAAGAGAAAAATACTTAAAATCCAGTTGCGTGAAGGAATTTTTTAATGAAATATTTAAGACCATCTGAAAAATATTAAACATATTTGCATACAAAATTGCCCATTCTTTAGCACATTACAAATTCCGTGATGCCCTCTCAGAAATGATGAATCTGGCTTTCCCACGGCATGGTTCTGATGGCAGAAGATAAAAACGGCAAACTGATTTTTGTTGCCGCTGACAGAAATACAAGCAATGGTTTAATCATCAAATAATACAAATCATTAGCGCATAGGCACTATTTTAAAGAATTGATTGGCGAAAAAATCTTAAACCTTCGGATCAACTGATTTGAAAAGGGCTCGGCAAATAAATCCCTGGATAATCTGTATTTTTAAAAAAAATATTATATTTGCAGCCGAATTTAAACTGTTGTTCTTTGTAGCAAAACACCATCTGCCCGCTCAAAAAATGGCTCTGTTACAAGCAAAAGCATGTCTTTTTGTGTGCTTTGAGCATTTCGAAATTTTTGAGAAAAAATGTCCTCAAAGAGGCTGCCGAAATACTTGCAAAATCCGGCATCAGAGATTCAGATAACTGATATGAAAAGCCCTCTTAATCTCTTTTGGCGGATATTATCATGAACATAATGTATATATTTTTTAAAACTCACAACAATTATTTAATTTCTAACAAAACACACTAAAATGAAAAAAAGGTTTTATTTGCCGGCTGTTATTTTTACAGCTTTCCTACTGGTCTTATCGGCATGTTCTAAAGATGATGATGACAATGGTAAAAATGGTAAAAACGGAGACCCGGAACCATTAACACCCCGAGAGCAAGCTATTCATGATTACAAAACAATGTATTTGGCCTCAGCTATGTCTGATCCGGGTTTTACAGGAACTCTTGCAGGATGCGATGCAGGTGCTGTCAGCCAGGAGTCTCACGACAATGTGGTGTTGCGCATCAACTATTTTAGAAAATTAGTCGGGTTGAACTACGACCTTGTGCTTAATGCTTCTCAAAACGATATGTGTCAGGAAGCATCTTTATATATGATTGCAAACAATACACTAACACATTACCCATCTCCCTCAGGGCAATGTTACACTCAGGGGGCATATGATGCTGCCAGCCAGGGCAATATTGCTATTAGTTGGGGACATCCCGGCAATTCAGCTAACCATTCTGTTAATGCTGTTACTGGTTATATAGAAGACCCCGGCGATCACAACAAGCCTGTTGGTCATCGTGCTTGGCTTTTACAACCCGAACTTTCAAGAATAGGGCATGGCTCTGTATGGTTTACTGATGGTAATAGAGCAGCTAATTGCCTCATGTGGGGCGACAATATAACAGGCAGCCCCAGTTCACTCGAGTTTGTAGCTTATCCGCCAAACGGCTATATGCCCGGCCCTCTGGTATTCCCCCGCTGGTCTTTTAGCATCCCCGGTGCAACTTTTGGCAGTGCTGAGGTAAGCATGACAGGCCCTTCAGGAAATGTCAACCTTCAAATAGTTCACAGATCAACCTCTTCAGGGGGTATGCCCGACCCAAGAATTGTATGGGAACCCCAAGGTATCGTTACCAGTGGTAACAACGATATCGTTTATTCGGTTACCGTTTCTAACATTACCGGTGCTCCTAAAGACTCTTATACCTATGAGGTAACAATTATCCCAGGTATGCAATTAGCACGCTATGGCATTCCTATGGAATCTGATACTGAAAAAGAAGAAATAGCCCCGGGTGCCTTTAGAAAAATATTAGCTAAATAAAAGCCCTTCATAAAAATAAACCAAAGGCGGCGCATGAATTAATGATTCATGCGCCGCCTTTGTAACATTCATCATTTTTCTTTTGTATTTGTATCAAGTTTTTTTAATTTTGCATGCCCGGCCCCATAGTTCAATGGATAGAATAGAAGTTTCCTAAACTTTAGATCCAAGTTCGATTCTTGGTGGGGCTACTAAGTACTTTTTACCATTTTTGAAAGGTGAAAAAGCCAATGGTTTTACTAAAGGCTTCGTTTTTTTTGAATATTATGTAAACCATTTTGTGCTTAACGTTTATTTGTGAAGTTTTAGAATTTGAAAAACATGGTAAAAATTAATTCGGTATGCATAAGCCCTAATTGATTATTTATGCTTAGAAGTAAGATACTCCAAGTGCTGCTGTTTGGTTTTCTCGGCCTGTTGCTATTAAACCAATGTAGGGTACGCTTAAGTAGTACCGCCCCCGATTTTGATACACATACTATTGTACAGCCTCCCAAATTAGAATCTGTACTGAATTTGCCTGTCAATATTCCTGTGTCTGTTTTGGAAAAAGAAATTAATAATCAGATACAAGGGTTGATATTTGAAGATAATTGTTACGATACACCTACACAAAACAATGTAAAGGTAAAAATATGGAAAACGCGCGACATTAAATTACAAGCACATGCTGAGTTTATACGTTTTGATGTCCCTTTAAAAATTTGGGCTAAGTACCGGTGGCGTGCCTGCGAAAGATGCCCGCAAATTGAAAGAGAAACTTCTTTTAATCTGGTGGTGAGTTTTACCTCTAGAATAAGCGTCGCAAGAGATTGGCGTTTACAAACACAAACCTTGCCCAGCGGATTTCATTTTGAAACCAGACCTCAAATTAATTTTGGCATAGTCGCTATACCTATTACTTCAATTGTTGAGCCTATAGTAAAAGAAGAACTGGAAAGCGCAGCCAAAGATATTGATAATGAAATTGCAGCCAGTCTCGACTTCAGCCAAGACATTAATAATATATGGAGAGAATTACATCAGCCTCAACTCATTGATAGATCTCATAATGCATGGCTCAAAATACAGCCTGTTGAAGTGCTTCTAAGTCCTATACGAAGTACTCAAGAAAATATCAGAATGACTGTTGCTTTTAGAGGAATCATTGAAGTAGTATTTGGCGCTAAGCCGGAGGTTATTAGAACACACCCCTTACCTTTACTACAAACTTTAGACAGACCCGAACGCAACTTTAACATTTTTGCAGCATCTTTTATTTCCTACGATGATGCTACTGAAATAGCCCGACAATACCTAAAAGATACCATTTTTCAAATCACAAATCTGCGTTCCGTAAAAATTGACGATGTAAGGTTAATGGGGCGCGGCAACAATGTATATACTAAAGTTGATTTAAGTCGCAGCATTAAAGGTTCTGTTTACTTTAAAGGAACACCTAACTATTGTCATGAATCCCAGATTATTTACCTTGATGACTTCGACTACGATTTAAGGTCAAAGAATGTATTGTTACGTTCAGCTAATTGGCTCATGTACGAAGCCTTTAAAAATAAAATTCAACAATCCTTCACTTATTCTATTGCTGAAGATATAAAAAATGCTAAAGTCATTGTTGATGAGCTGTTAAATGATTTTAATTTTGATAATATTTTTAAGCTTCAAGGGCGTCTCACAAAAATTGACATACACTCTATACTTGTAGAACCTAATGGTATAAGAGTTGTTATAAACGCTGAGGGCAATACAAGAATACATATCGACAATTTTAATTTTTAGAAGTAGTTGCGTTTTATGCGTTTTCAAAAAATACCCATACCCCATTTTTGTTTAATTCTTTTACTTAGTCATTTTTGTTTTGGCACTTCTTATGCACAACAAAGACCTACCCAAACAGTCAGAGGCGTTGTTGTTGACAAGCACACTCAAAAGCCTATACCCGGAGCCACTGTAATAATCAGCAATTTAAATCCTGTAAAAGCTGATGTTACGGACCCTATGGGTCGTTACAGAATTGAAAACGTTCCTGTCGGGAGGATAGACGTTGAATGTGCTTTTTTAGGCTATCATAGCATAGTGCATAACAATATGATACTTAATTCCGGACGGGAATTAATCATAAACTTTGACCTTAAAGAAAAAAGTCAGGTACTTGATGAGTTTGTGGTTAGTGCATATTCACGCAAAGACAGGCCTGTTAATAGAATGGCTGTTATAAGTACACGCTCTTTTACTTTGGAAGAAACAGGCCGTTATGCCGGCAGCTATGGAGATCCTGCACGCATGGCAGCCAACTATGCTGGCGTCATGACAGGAAGTGATACCAGAAATGATATTATTATCAGAGGTAATTCTTCCATTGGCATAATGTGGCGCCTGAATGGTATTGAAATTTCCAATCCAAGCCATTATGCAGCTTTAGGAACTACAGGAGGCCCTATTACTTTACTTAACACCAACCTCTTAGCCAGCTCCGACTTTTTATCAGGGGCTTTCCCCGCTTCTTTCGGAAATGCACTAGCCGGCGTCTTCGACCTTAACATGCGCAACGGCAATAACGAAAAACATGAACATTGGCTACAAGCCGGCTGGAATGGCCTCGAAGTAGGAACGGAAGGCCCTTTCACAAAAAATTACGGCGGTTCTTATTTGCTGGCTTATCGTTATTCAATACTCGATATTCTTAATACCATAGGCATAGACATGGGCATAGATCCCAAATATCAGGATTTAAACTTTAAAGTACATTTACCATATAATAAAGGAAAATTCGATATCATAGGCCTGGGAGGTAAAAGTGCCATAAAAATTTTTGACACACACAAATCTCCGGACGCCTGGCTTTTCGAAAATGCAGGTGAGAATCTCGAAAACAGTGCCGCAGCCGGTGTCGTTGCCATTTCTAATATGCATATTATCAACAATTATTCGCGATTTCATTCTTCTGTTGCCGTTTCCGGTTCCGAAGTGGCCACACGCATAGATACTTTCAGTATTGCTGAGCCTGAGCCATTTACAAAAGCAGGCGAAAAATCATCGGAAAAAAGATATACCCTTAGCACATCATGGCTTTATAAGCTTAGTGAAAAAAGCGATTTTGAAACCGGTGTCATTTACGATATTTATGATTACAATTACAACGACAGTACCTACAGCAAAACAAACTATATCCTCAATACAAATGCTCAAGGAATAATGGCTTTGTTAAGAACCTACGGACAAGTAAGGTATCACTTGCGAAAAAACCTGACAGCTGTTGGTGGTATAAACTACCAGAGTCTTTCTTTAAACAAAGTATCCGCTTTGGAGCCGCGCCTTGCGTTAAGATGGGATATTAATCCCAAGCATTCTTTGAGTGCAGGATTCGGCTTACATAGCCAAATGCAGCCACGAATGATATATTTTGTGAAAACACCTCTGACAGATGGCAGCCATATGCAGACCAATAGAAATCTCGGCTTTTCTAAAAGCCGGCACTATATTATAGGACACGACTACCTTATCACTAATGATTGGCGCCTGAAAACCGAAGCTTACTTCCAGCAACTTTATAATATCCCCGTAAAAGAAAGCCTGGGCGCTTATGCAGTTATTAATGCCGGCGTAGAGTATTTTATCGCCAGAGAAGACAGCCTCACCAACGACGGAAAAGGACAAAATTATGGTATTGAAATAACTCTCGAAAAGTTTTTTTCTAATAATTATTTCTTAATGCTAACAGCTTCTGTTTTCAATTCCGTATTTCAAGGTGCTGATAATATAATGCGTTCCACAGCTTTTAATAGTAACTTCTTAATCAATTCTGTAGCAGGTTACGAACACAAGATAGGCCCTCACAAAAACAGCGCACTGATTTTTGGTGCTCGTTTTACTTATAATGGAGGTCGGCCGTATGTTCCCTTCAACAGCGAAGCAACAGTCAGAAATGGCTACGAAGTTCTCGACTGGGACAATGCCTATAAAGAAAAACACCCTTCATACATACGGGCAAGTCTAAGACTGGGCATGAGACGCAACAAGCCAAGATACAGCTCCGAATTAACCATAGATTTACAGTACCGTACACATTATACCAACATCTACGACCAAAGAATTGATATTCATACCGGAAAAGTGTACACCTATCAGGAAGTACGTTTGTATCCCATATCAACATGGCGGTTAAACTTTTAAATTAATAAACTATCGCATCAACTTAAAGCCATGTCAAATGAGGGGTTTTTAAGTTCACAGCTAAGACCTAAAGCAAACAAAGACTAAAAATAACTTCCGGTCTCAAGATAATTTCGAACATAATCTTTTATGGCTTTATTTAAAGGGGTAAAAGGCTTTTGGTAGCCATTGGATCGCAGCTTTTTCATGGGAGCTTCGGTAAAATACTGGTATGTATTGCGAATATCTTCAGGGATATCTATAAAACTTATTTTTGGTGTCATATTTAAAGCCTCAAAACACGCTTCGCCCAAATCCAAAAAACTGTGGGCACACCCGGTTCCTAAATTATAAATCCCGGAAGCCGCCTGCTGGCTATGAAAAAAAAGACAAACATCTACGACATCTTTAACGTATATGAAATCTCTCTTTTGCATGCCATCTTCATAATCTGAACGATGTGATTTGAATAACTTCAGCGCCCCACGCTCTTTTATTTGATTAAAAGCATGAAATACAACTGATGCCATACGTCCCTTGTGGTATTCATTCGGCCCAAAAACATTGAAAAATTTCAACCCCACCCAGTAAGGCGGTTTATCAGTTTGGCTTAAAGCCCATTTGTCAAATTCATGTTTAGAATCTCCATAAGGATTCAAGGGTTTTAAAAAATCAAGAAGTTCTGTATCATCATTATAGCCATGAGAGCCATCGCCGTATGTAGCTGCTGACGATGCATACAATAATGGAATGCCATGAAAGGCGCAACAAGCCCACACAGCTTTACTAAAATTCAAATTGAGCTTGTCGAAAATGTCGGTATCAAATAGTGTTGTATCCGTACGGGCACCTAAGTGAAACACAAAAGAAACCTTGCTGTGATTGTCTTTGAGCCAGGGGATTAAAGACATTCTGTCAATTTGTTGTGCAAAACTTTTGGAACTGTAATTATGTTTTTTTTGCTCTTGTTCAAAATCATCAACAATAACTATTTCGGTAAACCCCTTGTTGTTTAATGCTTTTATCAGACAACTACCTATAAAGCCGGCCGCTCCGGTTACTATAATCATTTTTTTTCTTTTTACGTTTCATGGCAAAAATAATGTTTGTTTTTGATTTTCAATTGCCATACAATTTTTTTTGTATATTTGCCCAAATTTAATTTTATCAAAAAAAACGTTAAGTAATTATATTTCAACTTAATGTAAGATTTGTTAAAAAAAATGTTAAAAAAATTTTGGTGGTGTTAAATATTTGTTGTTATTTTACTGTCTTTTTTGAGGTAGGGACACAATAACTTACAATATTATGAGTAAAATTTATACCGTACTAATTGTCTTAATCTTATCAGCACATTCATTGTTTGCACAACAAGAAGCGCAGTTCAGTCAAAACATGTTTAATAATATGGCAATAAATCCTGGCTATGCCGGCATGAGAGATGCCATTTGTTTAACTGGATTTGTCAGGCAACAATGGATGGGTTTTGAGGGATCACCACAAACAAATTTATTATCAATCGACGGTAAAGTTGACCTTTTACGAGGCGGTTTAGGAGCTACAATCATGACAGATAAATTAGGTTTTGAAGATAACATTGGTGTAAAAGTGGGTTATGCCTACCATCTTCACGCCGGTCCCGGACGTTTAGGGATTGGTGCACAAGCAGGCTTCCTGAATAAAAAAATTGATTTTTCCAAATTCGAACCTATTGACCCCACAGACCCTCTTCTACAAAGCACCGCAGAAGAAACAACCATGATAACGGATGTTTCTTTCGGCCTTTATTACCAGGTTCCTCAACTTTTCTACGCAGGGATTTCTACCTCGCAACTTTTACAGTCTGATGGTGTATTTCAAACTACTGATGTGGAAATGCAACTTCAAAGGCACTACTACATTACCGGTGGCTACACATACCCTTTACCAATGGACCCTGCCTATGAGCTTTTACCATCAGTACTTATTAAAACAGATTTCGCATCTACACAGTTTGATATTAATGCTTTAGTAAGATATAATAATTTATACTGGGGCGGTCTTAGCTACAGACATACCGATGCTATTGTAGCTATGGTCGGGGGGAGATATCAGCAATTTAAGTTTGGCCTGGCTTATGATATAACAACATCAGACGTGGGCAAAGAAAGAAGAAGCAGCGGCAGCCTTGAACTTATGGTAGGCTATTGCTTTACTATTGAAATTGAAAGAATACCTCAAAGTTACAGAAACGTTAGATTTTTGTAAATCTTTGAAACTTTAAATACATAACTTACGTTAAAAAACGAAAAAGAAAAAACATATAATATGAAAAAGCTCCTTTTGATTTTATCAGTTGTTGCTATACTAAGCAGTTGTGGCGACAGAGGTCGTGGCCACCTCATCGGTGTTCAAGGACGCGAAGAGTGGCACCAGCCAGAGCCTTTTGGCATGTTATTTATTCCCGGTGGGTCTTACAACATGGGAAACAATGACCAGGATGTGCCTTACGCTCATGTGTCGCAAACACGTACAGTAACAGTACAATCGTTTTGGATGGATGAAACAGAAATTACCAATAACGAATACCGACAATTCGTACACTGGGTAAGAGACTCCATTGCAAGAAGATTGCTTGGCGATTTTGACGAGGAATATCTTATCGAAGAGGATGAATTTGGCGAATTTTTTGACCCCCCATACCTTAACTGGAGAAAAAGACTGCGGTGGGATTCTAAAGATATTGACGAAAGAGAAATCCTTGCCGAAATGTATTTGCCAGAACATGAAAGATTTTACAGAAGGCGCGAAATTGATACCAGAAAACTTAACTATGAGTATTTTTGGGTAGATTTAAGGGCTGCAGCAAAAGCCTCTAATCGTGAGCAAGGTATGATAGACAGGTCTCAATTTATTACCAGAAGAGTGGACAACATTTACCCGGACACCTTGGCATGGATAAGAGATTTTACATACTCCTTTAATGAGCCTTTGGCTAAAAACTATTTTTGGCACCCTGCTTACGATCATTACCCTGTAGTTGGTGTCAGCTGGATACAAGCACGGGCTTTTACCGTATGGCGTACGCAGTTGCTTAACAGTTATCTCGAAAGCAGAGGCCGATTTATTGTTAATGATTTCAGACTTCCAACAGAATCAGAATGGGAATGGGCTGCACGCGGCGGACTTGACCTTAGTACATACCCATGGGGTAGCCACTACATCCGCAATAGCGATGGATGCTTCTTAGGCAATTACAAGCCCCTACGCGGTAATTACTCTGATGATGGTGGCTTCCACACTGTGATTGTCGCCCACTATGCGCCCAACGATTTTGGCCTCTACGATATGGCAGGTAATGTAGCAGAATGGACCAGCAATGCCTATGATGAGTCAGCTTATAATTTTGCGCACGACTTCAATCCGGATTTTAGTTACGAAGCCAGAGAAGAAGACGAACCTGCACTTAAGAGAAAAGTCATCAGAGGAGGCTCATGGAAAGATATTGGATATTATATGCAAGTCGGGACAAGATCTTACGAATATCAGGATACAGCCAAAAGCTATATCGGATTTAGATGTGTACAAACTTTCTTAGGAAGGCACAGAGATGATGGCCCACGTGCATCTAACGTATATTAATTATTTTTTTGATTTTTATTTTTTTTACTAACAACTAAATTTACAGTAACTATGTTTGAATTTGCGAACAGAAAAGGTTTTAAAACTTTTATGGCCAGACTTTATGGCTGGGGAGCTTCACTAGTAATTCTAGGAGCATTATTTAAAATTCAGCACTGGCCAGGAGCAGGACTTATGCTTACCTTGGGCCTTACAACTGAATCTCTTATTTTCTTCTTCTCTGCATTTGAAAAGCCACATGAAGAGCCAGACTGGAGTTTGGTATATCCTGAACTAGCCGGCATTGAAGATGGAGAAGGTGGGAAAAAAGAAAAAAAGAAACTTCAAAAAGCTCAGGGTGCAACGGTTACTCAGGAAATTGACAAAATGCTTGAAGATGCCAAAATTGGGCCGGAACTTATTGAAAGCCTTGGCGCCGGTCTTCGTAACCTTTCCGACAGCACCTCAAAAATGGCAGAAGTATCCAGCACAGTCGTAGCTAATAATGAATTTACTTCTAACATGAAAGCTGCTGCCCAGTCTGTTTCTGAGTTAAATACAACTTATAAGAAAACCAATGAAGCTTTAACCAAAGATATCCACACTGTTGAAGAATTTGCAAATACCGTAAAAAATACTGCTGATGCAGCTAACGGTTTGTCAAATGCTTATCAACAAGCTTCAGAAGCTGTGAAAAATGATGCCCAAGCTACCACAGAACATGCCCATACAGTTAAAGAAGCAACAAACTCTGTGAACATGCTGAAAACTAAGTATGTTGAGTCAGCAGAAAGCTTAGCCAAATCAGCTGAAGCAGTTGATTTCTCAAGTATTGATACCAATGCATATCAGGACCAAATACTTAAAGTAACTAAAAACCTTGAGGCTCTTAATAGTGTGTATGAATTGCAATTGGCAAGTGTCAGCGGACAATTGGATACAAGTAAAACAGTACGTGAAGGAATGGATAAATTCCTCGGCAACCTTGAAAAGTCCGTTGAAACATCTAACCAATACCAGGAGCTTGTTAACAACTTGAATCAGAACATGGCCATTCTCAACAAAGTATATGGAAACATGCTCGCAGCAATGAATGTTAATATCAACAAGTAAAATTAAGTATAGTATTTTTTTAAAAGTAAACATATAAGGAATTATGGCAGCAGCAAAACAAACACCCCGGCAGAAAATGATTGGGATGTTATATTTAATTTTAACAGCGCTTTTGGCTCTTAACGTTTCAGCCGAAATTCTTGATTCATTCGTGCTTATTAACGATAGTTTGGAAAATACCAACCAAAATATTGAAAGCAAAAATAGAATGACCTATGCGCAATTTTCACAGCAACTTGCTTTAGCGCCCGAGAGGGTAAGACCATTTTATGATAAAGCAACCCAAGCTAAGGAATACTCTGACGAGATGGTAGCGTATATTGAGGATCTTAGGGCAGAAATGATTGAATTGGTTGAAGGGATTGATATTGAAGAAGCTCGCAACCTTCAGTTGGCAGATATGCGTAGGAAAGATAACAGAGACATCCCTACCAACTTCTTTGATCCGGAAAATCCAAACGGAAGAGCCGCACAGCTAAGAGAGAAACTGGAAGAATATAAAGAAAACCTATTATCACTACTACAAGAACACCAAAGAGATATTGACCTGGGCATTCATACAGATCATTACGAATCGGTTCATGGTCAAGTAAGGTGGGAAATGCATAATTTTCACTTTGTTGTCGCAGCAGCCTCAGCAACAAATCTTACACGCATGATAACAGAAGTACGCAATGCGGAATCAGATGTTGCTAACCTGCTTTATGCTTCTATAAGTGCAGACGATTTTACCTTTGATGAGATTGCTGCAAAAGTTGTACCCAGAAGCCAGGTGGTCATGGTTGGCGATAACTTTGAAGCTGAAATATTCGTCGCAGCTTATGATACAAGAGATAATCCTGAAATCATTGTAGGTGAAGATGTTGACAGTTTAACCTACGAAGTTTCCGGACAAAGAATTGAGGTAGAAGCACGTGATGGTGTCGGCTATTTAAGCATCCCTGCAACAGCAGAAGGTGCCCGTACTTATGGTGGTGTTATTAAAGTTACAGCACCCTCAGGAGAAGTAAATTCATATCCTTTCAGAGGCGAATACTTTGTACAAAGGCCATCTGCAACTGTAGCACCAACAAAAATGAATGTATTTTACATCGGCGTTGATAATCCGGTATCCGTATCTGTTCCTGGTGTAACCCCCAGCCAGATGTCTGTTTCTATGACAGGAGGCACTATAAGAGCCCAAGCAGGCAGAGATGAAACAGGTGCATGGACACACATTGTACGCCCCGACGCCAATGCAAGAGAAGCCGTTGTAAGGGTAGGTGCTAACATTGCAGGAACAACACGTCCGATGGGTCAAGCTTCTTTTAGAATCAGACGCGTTCCTGACCCCGTTGCATACATTGCAAACACCAGAGAGGGCAATGCTTCTGCAGCAGCACTCGTAGCCGCAGGCGGTATAATTCCCAGACTCGAGAATTTTGAATTTGATATGAACTTTACCATATCCTCATTTACTTTTTTGATGACTGTCCCCGGTGGCGATATTCAGGAGGCACGCTCAAATACAAACAGGCTGACCCCTGAAATGACACAAATGCTACAACGCGCAAGGAGAGGTCAGCGGGTATGGTTTGAAAATATCACTGCTAGAGGTCCGGACGGTTCAACACGTCAGCTAGCACCTATTGCACTCAGAATACAATAATACCCAATAATTTAAATGGAGGTCTTTATGAAAAAATTATCATTAATCGTTCTTATCGCTTTGGGAATTGCTTTTACACATGAAAGCACGGCTCAGGTTTTCGATAGCCCGCCAAGAGATGGCGTCTATGATAAGATTACCATACCAAACAGAGAAGCTGTTCAGTATCCTTATCTTCGTGAAGCTGACGTCTTTTGGAGTAAGCGTATATGGCGCGTCATTGATATGAGAGAAAAAATAAACCATCCTTTCTATTATCCTGTGATACCTATTAACGACAGGCGCAGCCTAATGCAGGTTATTTATGATGCGGTTTTGGAAGGAGCTGTAACGGCTTATGAGGCAACATCAGATGAATTCTTAATTCCAATGACACCCGAACAGGTTTTTGCCAATCTCAATGATACTATAGAAGAGCAACTGCAAAGATTAGAGCCTCCATTCGACTGGTATGATACCATTTATGTCATTGAATTTGAACCTTCTGATGTGCGACAATTTCGTTTAAAAGAAGACTGGTTCTTTGATAAGCAGCGCTCGGTTATGGATGTCAGGATTCTGGGAATATGCCCAATCGTTGAAAGTATAGACCCTACAACAGGTGAATCCAGAGGTACAGTTCCTTTATTCTGGATTTACTTCCCCGAAGCAAGACCTCTTTTTGCTACCGTTGAAATCTTCAACAGACATAACCGCTCAGAAAGAAGATCGCTGGATGATATTTTTGCAAAAAGAATGTTTGGCAGTTACATTTATAAAGAAGACAATGTGTACGACCGTTTTATCAGTGACTACGCCAGAGGTCTTGATGCTTTACTCGAATCTGAAAGAATCAAAAATGAAATTTTCCTCTTAGAACACGATTTGTGGGAATATTAAAAAATATAATTTTTTTTAGAATTAAAAAAGACTGCTTTAAAGCAGTCTTTTTATTTTTGTATGTTTTTTTGAAAAAAATATAAAATGTCAGACAGTATTGTAATAATTCCTACATTTAACGAAAAGGAAAATATTGAAAAAGTTCTCCGAAGCGTTTTCAAACAGCCAAAAGACTTTCACATCCTGATAGTTGATGATAATTCACCTGATGGAACTGCTCAAATAGTAAAAACATTGATGCAAGAGTTTCAAGGGCGCCTTTTCATCGAGGAAAGGAAGGGCAAGTTAGGCTTAGGAACTGCTTATATCCATGGCTTTAAATGGGCTCTCAACAAAAATTACGAATATATTTTTGAAATGGACGCCGATTTGTCGCATAACCCCGATGACCTAGTAAGACTGTATGAAAAATGCGCTAACGATGGCGCCGATTTGTCTATCGGTTCACGATACATCAATGGGGTTAATGTTGTTAACTGGCCTATGGGAAGAGTGCTCTTATCCTATTTTGCCTCTGCCTATGTAAGAATTATTACACGTATGAAAGTCAGGGATACAACTGCCGGCTTTAAGTGTTATAAAAGAAAAGTACTGGAATGTATAGACCTTGATAAAATCAAATTTACCGGATATGCTTTTCAAATAGAAATGAAATTCACAACATGGAAGCTAGGCTTTGATATTCAAGAGGTTTCAATTATTTTTACTGATAGAACAGAAGGTCAGTCAAAAATGAGTAAAAGTATTTTTAAAGAGGCCATTTTTGGTGTCATCAGCTTAAAACTTAAAAGTATTTTCAAAAAATACGAATGTAAGAAAAATAAGCCCCATTAATTTTTCGCCTTTTTTTTATAATTTCAAATATCAGCACCAAATGTCGGGAAAGCTCATTATTGCAAATGCAACAGTAGTTAATGAAAAACAAATTTATGCTGCCGATATTATCATTGAAAATGGTCTGATAAGCCAAATCATTAAAAAAGGAAGTAAGCCACAGCAATCATCGGGCTCTGTAACATTCTCTGAAGTTATTGATGCTGCGGGCTTGTATGTTTTTCCCGGCTGTATTGATGATCAGGTACATTTCCGCGAACCTGGACTTACACATAAAGCAGATATTTTTACCGAAAGTCGCGCAGCTGTTGCAGGAGGCATTACATCTTATATGGATATGCCCAATACCAAACCCCCTGTACTGACTCAAAAAGCATTAGAGGAAAAATACGCTATAGCCGCCGAGAAGTCATTAGCCAACTACTCTTTTTACATGGGTGCTTCAAACGATAATTTCGATGAAGTTTGTAAAACAAACCCTGATGAGGTTTGTGGTTTAAAAATATTTATGGGCTCTTCAACAGGCAACATGCTTGTTGATGACATCGAAATATTAAAAAAATTATTTGCTTTAAAGCAGTTGTTAATAGCCACACATTGTGAGGATGAAAATATCATTCAAAAAAAAACAGCTCAGTATAAAAAAAAATATGGGCAGCATGTACCCATCGAATGTCATCCTGAAATAAGAAGTCGTGAAGCCTGTTATGAATCCACTTTAAAAGCTGTTAATTTAGCAAAAGAATACGGGACAAGGCTTCATGTATTACATCTGTCAACAGCCGAAGAGTTGAGCTTATTTTCCTCTGAAAAGCTAACCCACCATAAAAGAATAACTGCTGAAGTATGTGTACATCATTTAGTTTTTAATTCTGATGATTACCAAACCCACGGACGGCTCATTAAATGGAATCCTGCCATAAAAGAAAAAAGAGACCAGCGTGCTCTGTTGGATGCCATTAATAATAACACAATTGATGTTATCGCAACAGACCATGCCCCTCACAGCTATATTGAAAAACAACAACCTTATTTTGATGCATCATCAGGAGGCCCTATGGTACAACATGCTTTGGTTGCCATGCTTGAAATGTATCATCAAAATAAAATCAGCCTCGAAACAATTGTTGATAAAATGTGCCATGCTCCGGCTATCTGTTATCGCATTCAAAACAGAGGCTTTATCAGGGAAGGCTACCATGCTGATTTGACAATTGTTGACTTGAATGACCCATGGGAGGTTTCGCCACAGAATATTTTATACAAATGCGGGTGGACACCGCTTATGGGGAAAATTTTCAAGTCAAGAGTTACACACACAATTGTTAATGGGAACTTAGCTTACCAAAGAGGAGAATTCTTAAATACGCAGCCCGGCCAAAGACTTCTGTTTAACACGCTGTAAAGGATTTGAAGATTCCGAAACAAACAACATGCTATACAGGCGGGTTCTTCAACTGCATTACTCCTGCCGCTAAAACCCTGTATTATTGACCAATTTTAGGCCTAATCAAATTTTAAGTGTTTAATCGTAACTCCGTGATTAATAAGCTCTTTAAGTGCATCTATTCCGATATCTAAATGTTCTTCAACGAAATTTTCGGAAACGAGCCTGTCACTCTCTTCAGTTTTAACACCGGAAGATATCATAGGCTGGTCGGATATAAGCAAGAGTGCGCCAATAGGAATACGATTAGCAAAGCCGGCACTAAAGAGCGTAGCAGTCTCCATATCAATACCCATGCATCGTATTCTTAAGAGATACTCTTTAAATTTGGTATCATGCTCCCAAACGCGTCTGTTAGTCGTATATATGGTTCCTGTCCAATAATCTCTGTTATGATTTCTTACAGCTGTTGATATGGCTTTTTGTAAACTAAAAGCCGGCAGTGCCGGTACTTCCGGCGGGAAGTAGTCGTTGGACGTCCCCTCCCCCCTTATAGCAGCTATGGGTAAAATAAGATCTCCTAGATTATTTATCTTTTTTAAACCACCACATTTCCCTAAAAATAAAACCCCCTCGGGATTAATAGCTTCGAGTAAATCCATTATGGTGGCTGCATTAGCACTACCTATCCCAAAATTTATTATCGTGATACCTTCTGCTGTTGCACTTGGCATGGGCCTGTCGAGACCTTGTGGCTTGACTCCGAATTTGTCGCAAAATAAATGCAGGTACTGATGGAAATTGGTTAGCAAAATATATTTGCCGAAGCCTTCTACTTTTGTCCCCGTATAACGTGGTAACCAATTGGTTACTATGGCATCTTTTGTTTTCATATTGTGACTTTTAGAGCAAATATACAAATTCTTTTTCCTTTGTTTTACATAAAACAACATTATAAGTTTTGCGAAATATGTAAATAAAGGCTGTAATAATTATAACGCTTTTAAAAAACCGTTTTTTTAATAAATTATTGGGCAAAATAAAACCACGAATAATATATTTTATATCATTTTTATAATATATTTCATCCATCATATAACTTTTTTGATATATTTTTTATTTATTTTGTTTTGTTTTTCGATATATTTAATGCTATATTTGCTCTCATAAATACTTTTTTAGATATTTTTTATTGTTAATTAAATTCTATT
>PXBB01000024.1 GCA_003565735.1 Bacteroidales bacterium | reverse complement strand
CCAAGATAGGTTTCCATATACCAAAAGACGGGCAGATAGTGTTTAAGCTTACCAATGCTTTAGGACAGATAATTTATGAGGAAACAGGCAGCCGCAGCGCCGGAAGCCACCATATTATTCTGGATGCCGGTACACTGCCTAAAGGCATGTACTATTACAGTCTCGAATATGAAGGACAGCGCCTCGTGAAGCATATGGTGATACAGTAAGCCGGTAACCATACTTCAGAAAAAAACCCACGCTAAATTTTTAGCGTGGGTTTTTTATTAATAAAATAAACGTTAAACTACGGTTATATTAATGTCCGGGATAGGCATCATACTACTGTTTGATGAGTTTTTTTGTTACCATCTTATCTTCTAAATTTAGTGAAATAATATAGAGACCTGTTTTCAAATCTTCAGAGTTAAAAGTGACGCGATGGAAGCCGGGTTCAAAAACCTGGTTAATGATGTCATCAACTTTTATACCTATTAAATTATAGATTGAAGCTTTTACCATTGTTTCGTTTATGATTTCAAATTCAATAACTCCTTTTTTCTTAATAGGATTCGGATAAAAATTAATATATTCAGAAGTTTCTATATTTGAGTTGCTTAAAGTGTTTCCAACGTCGAATTGTGTTTGGGCTTTGTAACCAAAATCAATTCCGGAAAAAATTTTATTATTTGAGCCGTAATACAATAAAAAATGACCCGGTGCATTAAAACCATCGCCGCCTTCGTCGTAAATTGTAAAAGTATAGCACCCCTCATCAAGGGTCATTGTTTTATTTATTAAGTGGTTTGGATTAGCGTAGGGGCCCCCACTATATACTGTTTTTCCGGAGGCATCTTTAATACTCCAGGTCGTCTCATGTGGATTAGCGTCGAGTCTGATTCTTAATTTTACTTCTTTCGGTGTTGGTAGTGCTTTGCCAAAAGTGTAACTCATTGTGTTGTTACTCATACACTGATCTTGCTTGTTATTTATATTTTCAAGTGTGATAACTAATTCATTTTCGTTCAATAGGTGGAAAGGTATTTCGGGTAACTTAACCAGTTGCGAATCAAGAAAAGCCAGACTTCCTGTCCATGGTAATACCAGCGAATCCTTCTTGTTAATCATGCAAACAATATTTAAAGAGGTGATGGTATCTGAACCGAAATTAGCTATTACAATTGAAGGAAAAACACTTCCGGTACAGTTGTCTGTAGGAATATCAAAAATTTCGGTTATTGCTGCATCAATATTTATCAGGTCATAATGCATAAGCATGGCAAGGTTGACCTTTGTTATTTCTGCATGATACAACGAATCAAGGTGATCCACAACATCAAATATGGAGTGATAATATGGATAAAATGAAGGAGAAAAACTTTCCATAAAATAGATACCATGGTAACCCAAATCAATAAATGGGGAAAGGTCAGCGAAAGTTCCAAAGTTTGAATATGTATGGTTAAGAGTGGTATAGGTTTCCAATACATGAATTGCAAGGGTGGACATATGTACGTGATTTTCGGGATACGACATTGTTAACTCACAATTACCATTATTCCATGCAATCATATCATTATTAATAATCATTCCTAATTTCCGATTATTATTAGATGCCTGCTGTGCATAATGTTTGGCTCCGGAATCGCCGCTAAACATAAGCTCTTCTGCTGCTGTGGCCAGAAACACCATGGTTTTTCTTGGTTGGTATCCCATTTTCATGATAACACGAGCACATTCAAGTAAGGTAGCTACGCCTGAGGCGTTATCATTGGCACCCGGTGCCAGCAAAAAAGGATTATCTCCGATAGAACCTTCCACGTAACTGTCGTAATGACCCATGATGATCATTTCATGATCCGGATAAACAGAGCCTGGAATTCTTGCCTCAACATTATACTGCCAGGTTAATGTATCGTAAGCATGTGCTGTATAACACAGAAACGAATCAAGGCGCACTTCTGTAAAACCAAAAGAGAGAAACTTACTCATGATAGAGCTTGCAATTTCACGCCTGTTAGGAGCCAGCATGAAACGGGTGTCAAAATCCTGAAGATGTTGCATATATGAAAATAATGAGTCAGAACGAATCATTTTAAGTGCCTCAACAACGGTTGAATCTGCTGGCTGCCGGTTTTTATTGTCATTGTTTGCTCCTGATACACTGATAGATAAAGCTAGAATAACAAAGCTAATTACTGTTTTTTTCATGTTTTTAATTTTTAATGTTAATGTTAATGTTAATTATTTTTAACGTCATTTTCAAATGTATAATTATTTATTGAAATTATTTATATTCCTACTGATAGCATGTTTATAATGAGTGTCTTCATAGCAAAGATACAAGCACGCAAACACTTTTAAAAGGATATACTTTTGAAAGGAGACTTTATTTAATTGAATAAGGGAAATAAAACCATGAACGACTTAAATTACTTTTGTGTATTTGGTTTAACACTAAGTTTGCATTTTGGCTACAAACTTTTTAAGAGGATACATTATTTATAAAAAATTTACACTTGTTTTTTTTCGATAACTAACTCCCTATAAGGTTTTTATTGCTTCTTAATATTTTTTTTGAGGGAACACCGAATAATTATTAAATTTTGAGAGCTTTGCACGGTAAAATAAATTTTTTTATTTTTTTTAATTGTTAAATTAAATTATTTGTTTATATTTGCATCATGTTAAGAACAAAAAATAATAAAACGCAAAT
>PXBB01000087.1 GCA_003565735.1 Bacteroidales bacterium | reverse complement strand
GACACCCCCACCCCAACCGCCTTACTTCCCAGCAAATATGGCTGTTGTAAGATCTATGAGTAATGCAAGCACTACAGGACAGAGCAATCGTGGCGCCTACGTGCACACTTGGGGTTTAAGCCTGCGCTGTGTGCGGGATTAGTTGTGAGAAGGGTGTGTGGAGATGGCTTGAGATGGTGTGCTTTGTGATATAACGGCTATAGTGCGTTTCTAATTTATCGGTGAGATAAACCTGTACCTGCATTATGCACTATACAATCAATTACAGGCAGAAACCCCTTTGCAATCAGACACCTTATTACATTTCTCTTAGTAAACGTACTGGTTGTTGCGCTTATTTTCAAAACACCTGGTTCCTGTGAAATTTTCAGCCATACTATGAAGTTCCGATACATAAAGCAGGTTAAAAGCATTGATTTTGCAAGCATTTTATTTTTAGTATATTTGCAGGTCTTAAAAAAGCACGTACTTATGAGTAATATTTTGGCCATAGTAGGCCGACCAAATGTGGGCAAATCAACGCTTTTCAACCGTCTTATACAAGAGCGGAAAGCTATTGTTGACGAACTGAGTGGGGTAACCCGTGACAGGCATTACGGTCAGTCGTTTTGGAATGGGAAGTCGTTTTCTGTTATTGATACAGGTGGTTATATCAATAATTCTGAGGATATTTTTGAAGAAGAAATAAAAAAGCAAGTAGCGCTGGCCATTGACGAGGCTACTGTTATATTGTTAATGGTAGATGTCACAGAAGGCCTTACACCCATGGACGAGGATGTGGTAAAATTGCTTCGCACATGTGAAAAGCCGGTTTTTTTAGTCGTTAACAAAGTTGACAACAGCTTGCGACAAAACGATGCATACAGTTTTTATCAGACGGGTTTTTCAGCAGTTTTCCCTGTTTCGGCTAATAACGGCAGTGGAACAGGCGATCTACTCGATGAAGTGGTTAAACACTTTGATGCGACGGAAGATGTTTTTGAGAGCGATGTTCCCAGAATAGCTATCGTTGGGAAACCAAATGTGGGAAAATCAACATTAATAAACACCTTGTTGGGTTACGACCGGCACATAGTTACACCCATTGCAGGAACCACGCGCGACACCAATTACACCAGGTTTAACAGCTTCGGTTTTAATTTTTATCTGATAGATACGGCAGGTCTGAGAAGAAAAAATAAAGTCACGGAAAACATTGAGTTTTATTCGGTAATGCGTTCTGTTAGAGCTATAGAAAATGCTGATATCTGTATGTTGCTGATAGATGCAAATCACGGCCTTGAAGATCAAGACCTTCGTATATTTTCATTAATACAGCGCAATAATAAAGGCGTCGTAATAGTTGTGAACAAATGGGATCTTATCGACAAAGACACGCATACACACCTGTCATATGAAAAAAAAATCAAGTCGCGTTTAGCCCCTTTTAATGATGTCCCTATTTTTTTTGTTTCTGCATTAACTAAGCAGCGTGTAATCAAAGCTTTTCAAGCAGCAATAGATGTTTATAAAAACCGAAAGCAGCGCATAAAAACCTCTACACTTAATGAGCTACTGCTGCCCCTATTGCGCAAGAACCCGCCGCCTATCTACAAGGGCAAAGAGATTAAAATAAAATACATTACACAACTGCCTATACACTACCCAGCATTTGTGTTTTTTTGCAATCTGCCTCAGTATGTCAAGGAGCCTTACAAAAGATATGTAGAGAACCGGCTGAGAGAACAGTACGATTTAAAAGGCGTTCCTATAAAAATATATTTTCGTAAAAAATAATGGATGAAAAAGCAACAGTCAGGATTGACAAGTGGTTGTGGAGTTTACGCCTTTTCAAAACAAGAGGTCTTGCTTCCGCAGCCTGTAAAGGAGGCAAAGTAAAGCTCAACGGGGCAGCCCCTAAGCCTTCAAAGGAAATAAAACATGGCGATCTCGTCAATATTCATACAGGAATAACCACCAAAACTTTTAAGGTAATCGGCTTTCCTAAAAGCAGGGTCGGTGCTAAATTAGTAGCAAACTATATGGAAGACCTTACACCGGTGGAGGAATATGAAAAACTTAAAATTCAAAAGTTAGAAAATAAAAACTTAAGACCTAAAGGCATGGGGCGTCCAACAAAAAAGGAAAGACGAGAAATAGATAAATGGCTTTGGGATTAGCATATGCTACCAAACGCAGCACTATACCGCATCAGCCCATTAAACCCAAATGATGCATGAGAAAAACTTAATGTGTATCAATGTCTGAAATAAACTTATTATTTTTGTGTGCATTTAAGGATTAAATAAAAAACAATATGGAAAAAAATCCCAGTAAGCCAAAATGGCATGCCATGACTGCAGATGCGGTTTTAAAACAATTAAAAAGCGACTCGGATAGTGGCCTGAATGATAACGAAGTACAGAAGCGCTTAGACGAATTCGGCAAAAATGAAATACCCCGACAAAAGCAAAGGTCCGTATTGGGGCGTTTGCTTATGCAGTTTCACAATATCCTTATATACGTACTAATAGTGGCAGCAGTTATTACAGCCTTAATGGATCACTGGATAGACACCTGGGTAATCTTAGCTGTTGTAATCATCAACGCAGTCATAGGTTTTGTACAGGAAGGCAAAGCCGAGAAGGCACTTGAAAGCATAAGAGAGATGCTGTCGCTGGATGCCATTGTTTTACGTTCCGGCAATAAAAAGGAAATTGATGCAGAGGAGCTCGTGCCCGGAGATATTGTATTTTTAAAGTCGGGCGATAAAGTACCGGCAGATATGAGACTCATAAAAAGCAAGGATTTACGTGTTGAAGAAGCGCCACTAACAGGAGAGTCTGTAGCAGTTGAAAAAATGACAGACCCCGCCGACGAAGATGCCATTCCCGGTGATCAAAAATCAATGGTTTTCTCCGGCACCGTTATCACCTATGGTAAAGCCATAGGCGTAGTCGTAGCAACCGGTGCTGAAACAGAAATAGGAAAAATAAACAAAATGATAGCCGGCGTTGAAAAAATAACAACACCACTGCTCGAACAAATAGAAAAGTTTGGCAAATGGCTCTCAGTAATCATCCTGGCTGCCTCATCAGCCTTTTTTGCTTATGGTTATTTTGTTCAGAACTATCCTCTGACAGAGATATTTCTGGCCGTTATTGGCTTGATTGTAGCAGCTATTCCGGAAGGCTTGCCGGCTATTATGACTATAACATTAGCCATAGGCGTACAAAAAATGGCTAACCGCAATGCAATTATCAGACGCCTCCCCTCTGTTGAAACTTTAGGTGCTGTTGATGTTATATGCTCCGATAAAACAGGCACATTAACACGTAATGAAATGACAGCTACCAAAATTATCACTTCGGAAAAAGCATATACAGTAGAAGGATCAGGTTATAAACCCGAAGGCCAAATAATGCATGATGATAAACCCGTTGAAGTTCAGGATGATGTTGTTCTTAGTAGATTGCTTCAGGCAGCAAGGGTGTGCAACAATGCCCAGCTAAAGAAAAACGATAACAACCAATGGGAACTTTTAGGCATGCCAACAGAAGGAGCCCTTTTAACTCTAAGCTACAAAGCAGGTTTTAAAGACTTTAAGCCCAAGCGTATTGATAGCATCCCATTTGAATCGGATCACAAGTATATGGCTACACTCAATCAGCTTGAAGACAAGCGCATAATCTTTCTTACAGGTGCACCTGAACGCGTACTTGAAATGTGTGATAAACAATACAATGCCGATGGTGGTGAAAGCTTAAACACTGAATTCTGGGAGAAAAAAATTGAAGACATAGCTGAAAAAGGTCACAGAACTATAGGAATCGCTTTTAGTGAAACAGACAGTAGGCTTGAAGAACTTGACAAGAATAATATGGAAACACAAAAAGTCTTCTTAGGTTTGATAGGTATCAGCGACCCACCCAGAGAAGAAGCTGTCAAAGCTATTGAAGACTGTAAAAATGCCGGCGTAGAAGTTAAGATGATTACCGGCGACCATGTTGTCACAGCAAAGGCTATAGGTAAAAGTATTGGCATATGCGATAATGACAAAGCCATCTCCGGAAATGAGCTGGAGAAAATGAGTGATAACGAGTTGGAAGATATTTGCCAGACGTATAACATTTATGCCCGCACCACTCCTGAGCATAAGCTAAGACTTGTTACTGCATTGCAAAATAAAAACCACCTCTGCGCCATGACAGGTGATGGTGTCAATGATGCACCGGCTCTCAAAAAAGCAAATATTGGTATTGCCATGGGCATTAAAGGCACTGAAGTAACTAAAGATGCTTCGGAAATGGTATTAGCCGATGACAACTTTGCTTCAATAGCCAATGCTATTGAAGAAGGCAGAACTGTTTACGATAATATTCGAAAAGCACTCCTTTTTATTTTGCCTACCAATGGGGCCGAATCACTTGTTTTGATGGCTGCTATATTGATTGGCATCACCATGCCCATAACGCCGGCACAAATTCTATGGGTAAATATGGTTACAGCTGTTACTCTGGCATTGGCCCTCGCTTTTGAACCTATGGAAACCGATGTTATGAAAAAACCGCCACGCAAAAGAGATGCGCCTATTCTGGGAAAAATGTTCATGTGGCGTATCACATTTGTATCCCTCCTTATTGGCGGCCTTACAATTGCTGTTTTTAGTTACTTTTATAACTATGGCCTTAGCGTCGAAAAAGCCCGCACACTTGCTGTCAACACATTGGTGGCCGGGCAATTATTCTACCTGTTCAATTGCCGTAATATAAGAACACCTGCATTGAACAAAAACTTTTTTAACAATAAACTGGCATTTTTGGCAGCAGCTGTACTTATTATCATGCAGTTAGGATTTGTTTACCTGCCTTTTATGAATACTTTCTTTAATACAGCACCCATTTCAACTTCATATTGGCTTTATGCTATAGCTGGAGGCGCTTTGGTGTTTGCTCTTGTTGAAATTGAAAAGTTTATTTTTAACAGGATAGAAAACAGAAAATGATTTTTTTTTTAAAAATATTATCTTTGCATTTTAATTAAAATGGTTGGTGTGAAAAGAACACTTATTAAATGTCAATATATTGTTGCTATTATTGTACTTTTTGTTTTTGTTGCATGCAGTTACGAAGACAATAATGTAGAAAAAAAACACAAAAGCTACGAAAGTGTAAAATTTCCGAAGGCTTTTAACAATGATGAAGCCATAATGTCACACTTGCATAAATTGTCAGAAAACCTAGAACAGTTTTCAGAAATCATGGAGAATATTGTTGACGACCTTGTTGCCCAAGGGATCAACTACGATGAGGAGCCAACCTTACGTCAAAAAATAGCTATCTTGCGCATCATCACACCTCAAGTTCAGCCGGTGGCACAAATAGTGAGCAATATCTACAAACTTGATGAAGTATCTAAATCGATAAAAGACACATTACCAGAAGAAAAACTTAATGCGTTTTTAGCCTTTGAGCAACAATATACCGAAAGATTCGAAAACTTAAATAAACGTTTTGAACAATACATGAAATGATTACGAACATATAATTAAATCCTAAAAAAATTAATACCATGAAAAATATCATCCACTCAAATCCCGAAGTTATACAAACCATCATTGATAAATGCGATGTTTGTTTTATGGGTATGGTTGATGCCGAGGGCATGCCCTATGTATTGCCTTTTAATTTTGGCTTCGACGGTACATATTTGTATTTTCATTCAGGACAAAAAGGCAAAAAAAATGAAATACTAAAAAATAATAATAACGTTTGTGTAGCGTTTAGTACAGACCACATGCTATCAAAACAAAATGAGAATGTGGCCTGTAGTTATAGCATGAAGTTTAGAAGTGTTTTAGCCTATGGCGCCATAGAATTTGTTTATGACTTTGATGAAAAAATAAAAGTCTTAAACCAGATTATGCAAAAGTATTCAGGTCGCGATTTTGAATATAATGCGCCGGCGGTTAATAATATTGAAACTTTTAAATTAAAGATTACTAAAATTCAAGCGAAAGAGTCTGGTTATTTATAAAGAACGGAAAAAAACAAATGATTTTTAATAAACTATTCCAAGCTAGTTGCTACCTCAATTATCTACTTAAAGCTAAAAGCAACGAGTCTTTAGAATCCGGTTATATTTCTGAATTATATCAGCATGCCATAATTAAAAATGAACCGCCCGAAGGCTTTGAGCAAGTAGAGCACATCCGAAGTGAACTTCTGGCTAAAAATGCCTGGATTGATGTGCATGACCTTGGTGCCGGAAAAAATAAGCCCACCCTAAGAAGGCTTAGAGATATTGCAAAAAAATCTGCCAGCAACAAACGAAAAAGCATTTTACTAAGCAACCTGATAAGCTACACCAAACCTGAAAATGTTTTTGAATTGGGAACTTCTTTTGGAATATCAACCATGTATATGGCTTTAAGTTTGCCTCATTCTAATGTATATACTGTTGAAGGCTGTTCGCAAACATTGTCTATAGCTAACAACAATTTCCAAAGGCTTAATCTGTCAAATATCAAGCCATCAAATGCAATATTTGAAGCAGAACTGCCAAGATTATTAAAAACACATGGTAAAGCCGATTTTATATTTTTTGATGGGAACCATACCAAACAAGCTACACTGAAGTATTTTAAAATGGCTTTACCTTATGTACATGACAAAACCGTTTTTGTGTTTGATGATATTTGTCACTCATACGAAATGTCGAAAGCCTGGGATATTATAATTGATAATGAAAAAGTTCATTCTTCTGTAAACCTTTTTCAGGTAGGGCTGGTCTTATTCGATAAAAACCTGACTAAGAAAAATTATATCTTAAAGCTTTAGCTTGTAGTGTGCACTAAAGTAAAACAAAAAAGATGTGTAAATTTGAATGCCCGGCTAAAAACCATCAAAGCTTTGAAAACATTTTTTTGCTTTTGCAAGTGCTCTTTACTTCAGACCATTCCATAATATATGTTGCGAAAGCCTTGAAATAGTTTCTGAATAAAACCGGTTAGTTTATCTTAAATATTTTAAATTTTTATGCAGCAAGTTGATTTGACCGGTTCCTATTGTACACCAATCCCTGTTTTCTTCATTGTAGGAAGAGGGCGCTCGGGCTCTACAATGCTGACATCATTGCTAAATAACCATAAGAATGTTATAGCTCCCGAAGAATCGCGTTTTGTTCAAGAACTGTACTATGCCTTTGGCAAGGTAAAAAAATGGACGCCGGCAAAAAAAGACGCTTTTTTACAAGAAGTCTTTCGTGGCTTTGAACCATTAGATATAGATAAAAATGTTTTAAAAGAAAGGCTGCATAAGCAACCGGAAAACGTTCATCTGTCTGATATGCTCCGTCAGGTTTATTTATCAATAGTGCATAAAGAAACAAAAAGCGCCATAAAAATTATTGTTGATAAAAACCCCAAATACACTTTTTTTCTCAGGGAGTTAGTAAAAATATTTCCCGAAGCAAAATTTGTTCATCTAACGCGTGACTATAGAGATACCTATTTGTCATTTAAGCGTGTGCAAGGAATGAAGGGAGAAAGGAAAAGTGTGGCTTTTCAGGTCGCCAGGTGGGTTTACTATCATAAAGAAATTCTGCGTTTCAAAAAGAATTTGCCTTCTCATGCCTACTTCCACCTGAGATATGAGGACTTGGTAAGACAACCTGAAGACAGTTTAAAAAAACTATGCACTTTTCTAAACATTGATTTTCAAGATAATATACTTTTGTTAAAATCACAAGAAAGGACAGGAACGCGCCAAAAAATTCACCAAAGCCTTAACGAGCCTTTAACAGACAAAAAAGTATTTGAATGGAAAAAAACATTGCCGGCCAAACAGAAGCTTATTGCTGATAGTATTGCACGTAAATATGCCCCACTTTTTGGTTATGAGCTTCATAACACCTCCCCCTCTATTATGAAATCTTTTTTGAGTTACCCCATGCGTATTTTTGCAATTTTTCCTCTTTATATGAAGAAAAAATTATTCAAATATAAATGGCTTATGCGCATGTTTTATGCATTAAAAAAGCGATCTGATTAATAAATACTATCTCTTTTAAAAAAAGACATTATTGCTTGAAATAAGCTACTGATAGCATTTCTATACACTATATCCTTTTCGCACTGGCGGCATAAGAGTTCCAGTCTGGGGTCTGTCAATGCCTGATGGACTTTTAAAAAAGGTTCCGATTTAAAAATATCCGCATAGGCACTATTACTCAGGTTTCCCAATACATGCTTCATTGCCCAGTCCATGTGACACAAAACGACATCCCCGTTAGGTAATAAAATATTGTGCTTAAAGTCAGGGCACTTTCTCAGCTTAGCTGTTTTATTAGGCGTCAGGTATTTATTTACTGTAGCGGCATAGCCTGCCCTGTTATTGAGGGCAAAAACACAGGCCTTTCTGTTATATTTTTTCAGGATTTTTTTGACATCAGCATTTAATGCCGCATTTTCAATTTTATGATATTTGTAAAACTGTTGTTGGATGCCGGATTTCAACAAAAACTCCAATACCGCTAAGTAGGCATCATCCACCCTGATTTTTGTATGTCCCTTATCATCGGGCAAGTGAACAGCAAAACGTATAAAAGGCACTTTTTCCATGGCTTTGAGATCTGCCGTTGCCACACCCATCAGCGTGGTATTAACTCTTATGCTATAGCCTTGACTGTGGGCATATAAAAGCATTTCTGTAGTGGCAGGGTTAAGCCAGGGCTCAGAAAAGCCTGCAAAAGACAAAGGGATGGTTTTAGGAACAGTAGCTATAAAGGTTTTGAAGTCTTCAGGACACATACTTTTTTGAGAAGAGACTTGCCCATAAGCCTTTACAATGCTTTTTTGCGGACAATACGCGCAGTGATTGACACATCCTATATGTGTGGTAATAGCTAAGCTGCGTGAAATTTTCGATGTTGTTCTCATAAAAAAATATCAAATGTCCTGCATGTGGCGGCTAAGGGTCTCTTTGTAGTTTCCTGTTTTCAAAGATATGTCTTTTTCTATAGATTCAATATCCGAGAGTAAGTAATTCAAAGCTGAGGCGAAATCTCCCACCGCGGACTGCTGTTGCCATGCTTTTTCTTTTACCATTAGTTTTTCCAATCCAAAAGCCTGAGATATGATACCGTGGTATTTGATACTGTGTGCCATGACAATAGCAGCCTTCCCTTGATTAAAAGCTGAAATGGCAGGGTGCATCCTTGAGGTAACGGTGAAATAAGAAGCCCCTATAAGCGCTCTCAGTTCCGATGGTTTCTTTTCTTCTGTAACAGCTTGTATCCTGTCGCTTGCTATGTTTTCACAAATTTCTTTAATTATATGTCTGTCATCCTCCGGTCGTGTTACATGAGGCAGCAGCAACAGCTTCATGTCTTTCAGGGCTTCGGTTTCAAGCAAAACAGTAATAATGCCCAGCCATTGTTTCATGTATAATTCATAGTTAGATGTATATAGCTTATAATGCCCTCCGGGCACAACAACTACTGACCTGCTACCCTGTCCTGCGGTATTAACTTCTTTTTGTTTTATTAAGTCGGTGAAAGCCAGGTCTGCCGATAAATGCAGATTTTTCAAGCCCAACTCCTGCCTGCAATAATCAAAAGAAATTGCCTCCCTGCAATATATTTCTGTGTTCACCAAACACCGGCGCGCCCACCACTGTCTTAGACCATAAAAAGGACCGATGCTTTGGCTTGGCATTTTAACTTTTAAGTGTTTGCTGTAGTTTTTAATGCGCCACAAATCAAAAATGATATGCCCTCCCTTATAGTATTCACTAAAATCATCCCCTCCCAAGATAACAACCTCATCAATACCCATTTTTTTCATGAGGGCTCCATGCGAGAAAATTTTATGGTAAAGGTTTATAAGTTTAGCCGGCAACGACTTGTTGGTGGTTTTGCATATATCCAGTTTCAATTCTTGTATGATGTCGTGGCATTGCGTTTCTTCCAGTATTCTGTGTTTGTCTTCGTCAGTATTCCACTCTATGTAAAGCGTCAAATCCTTGTATTTTTTTTTTAAAAGGGAAATAGCATTTATCAACAGCATGAAAGAGCCGTTGTTAAAAGTGTTGGAGGCATGAAGGATGGCTACTTTTTTCATCATTAATCACGGCTTTGGCAATATATTCTTTTATTTCTGAAAAACTTTTTAGCCTTTTTTATTCTTTTATTGATAACTGCATCATCAATTTTATCGGGGATAAGGCTTGAATCAGCCCCTTCGGACTCGAAATATTTAAGCAAATGTACGCGCGTAAAAGGCACTTTGTCAAAGACAGCCAAAGTCATCTCAAACTCCTCTTCTGTTTCGGAGGGGAAGCCAACAATAATATTAGTTGCCAAGCGTATGTTGGGGAGTTTTTCTTTAAATATTTGCAGGGTTTCAATAATATCTTCTATGGAGTGGTTGCGGTTCATCAGTTCGAGGATACGGTTGCTGCCACTCTGAAAGCAACAAATAATTTCCGTTAGTTTTTGGGCATGTGCCAGCGCCAGAATAGCGTCTCTGTATTTTATAATAAATTTGGGGTGTAGGTGTTTGATAACCCAGTGCACATCATAGTCTTTATCTATTTCAGAAAGGCGGTTGATAAGTTCAGGAAAGTTACTTTCCGCATCCGTACCATAAGAGCCCACATCATCGCCTATCAACTCGAAGCGGCGCATGCCTTTTTCTAAGTGCCGGCGGTATTCCATGGCGATATCTTCAACAGGGCGGCTTATGAGGTCGCCAACTGTTTTTCTTTCAGCACAAAAAGAGCACTTGTTAGCGCATCCCTGACTTACCCATATAAAACAGGTGTCGTAATTTTCGCGTTTATTGCGGTGTATATACGACTGTAGTTTTTCGGTGATACGCGATGGTTTTTTGAGGTAGGCTACTATTCTTTTCAGACATATTTTGGGATAAATGCCTTTGTATATGCCTTGCAGGGGGAAAGGAATATGACTGTAGGGGATATTTTTGTAGGGTGTTTGTATATGAGGAAAAAAAGTGTCTATCCTGTTCATATCTTTTATGCGCAGGTGGCGTCCGCTCCATTTTTTTTCAAATTCGGCAGGTACGGCCTCTTGCAGACAACCCAGGATTACAAGCTCGCCATCATATTTTTGAAGGCGCTGGATAATGTCCCACGACTCATGGATGCGCACATCGTTCAAAGCGCTAGCAAAAAACAATATATAATCGGCCATACGGGGATGCTCAACTACCCTAAAGTTATTTTCCGTGAAATAATCTTTAAGCCTTTTGGCATCTAACAACCTGCGGTTGCACCCATTGGCTGTAATGAACACTTTATTTAGGGGCGTTGTCATAATCAATTTTCCTTTTACAAAATTATAATTAATTTTGTTTACTATGATGGAAAAGCAAATTAAGGATATATTACCGGAAATATTCTACAGCCACTTAAAGCGTTTTCCTAATCTTCAGGTGTTTTATGCCTGTGATAATTATATCATAGACCACAATTTGTTAGATAAAGGCTATGTTAACACTGTTCTTGGAAATGACAGCTTACTACAATACAATGCGTTTTATTATGCCCGAAAGCCTTCAGGCACAGGCTTTCGAAAAATTCACGCCATTTCACTTGACAGTCATATCAGAATAGGTTATTGGATATTGAAATATTTTATAGAAATTCATAATGACAATATTAATTCAAAAAAACTATCTGTATCTGACAAGGACACACTTATCGAAGATATTTTTAAACACAAAAGATATTACCAAATTGATGCGAATTTTAAGGGCTGCTTTCTTGTTTTAGACATCAAAGACTTCTATCCAACATCAAGCATAAACCTATATTTTAAATACTTACAAAAGGACAAAAGTTCTTATTGGGAAAAAACAAAAAGCATGTACGAGTACCTATATGATTTAGCCGGTGAAGACTTTGGGCTACTGCAAGCGCCCTGGCACAGCTGGCTTTTAGCAGATGCTTTTTTGTTACACATAGACCAAGAGTTACAGCACTATGGCTTGCGGTTTTTTAGAGATGGTGATGCGTATTACTTCCCCAAAAAAAACACCGAAATCCCAAAAATAAAAGAAATACAGATGATTTTCGAAAAGTATAACCTTAAGTATCACGAAAAAATAATATCAAACAACAGCAGTTTATTTAG
>PXBB01000045.1 GCA_003565735.1 Bacteroidales bacterium | reverse complement strand
CCCCCCGCCGCTATTGAAAATTCTACTCCATTAACAACATTTCTGTAAACATTGTACTTGCCACTGATAACGGCATTAGAAAAGCCAAAGCCCCTCTCGGTAAAGTCGGTATTTCTAAAATTTTGTGTTTTGTTGATAAAATAGCCGGCCTCTGCCTCTAATGTAAACTTTGGACTTATCCCATAGCCCAGACTTAAACCCACATAATTATAGTTGGCAGATGATACGGCACCCCTCAAGCTATCCGGTGCTACGGAATTCTCAAAAAAGTAACGGTCGGATAAATTATACTGATAGAAACTTACCGTTCTGAGTATGCCTTTGTCAAGCACACCCAGATTGGCGCTGCCCGCTATAGGATTGCCCGGCGAGGCAAAGCACTGCGGGTACGTACTTGTGTGTACTAAACTTAGAGCAATTATTGAAATGCAAAAAACAACCAGTTTCATCGTTTTCTATTGTAAGCTAACAAAAGATATTTTTAAGCTTTCAGCTTTATAATACAACAATTTGAATTGACTTTGTTTCCGAATTATCGTTGTCGTCTTTTACGGTACAACTTATAGTGTTTGTTCCAACGCTGCAGGGCGATGTCGTATAGGTTATTTCCTGTCCACTGCCCAGTATGGATCCTTCTGTTGCTTTCCACGAATAGGAAAGATTAAAACCACTGGCGTAAGCTTTAATATTTGTTGATGAGCCTAAAAATATCGTGTCAGCATCAGCTTCAAGTGCTGTAAACTCAAACGGGGTTTTACCACTACCGTTGGTATGGTCATCATCATTCTTATCACAGCATATGAGTATAGATGCATATATGAGGCAGAAAGATGCCAGAAAAAATGTTATAATACGTTCCTTTTTCATCATAAGCAATATTTAGTTTAGTTTAGTCTTTGACACATCTGACACTTAGTCCGTACGTTTTTGTAAAATTATTATAACGCCCCACAGAACCGGAGGTCGCACTGAAACATCTGCGCCATGCTTGCGATCCGTATTGTGATGATGTCCAGTAATAGCCCATATCGCCTTCATAATAAGAAAGGCCATTTAGGATTCTACAGCCACCTAATAAAATTTCAATTTCTGAACTTCCTCCTGCTTTAAGCGCAGTACCTACTCCGGGTCCACGCCATTGATTAACCATGTCAGCTTGTGAGGAATCCATGCCCAGCGTAATTTCAAGGGTTTTCCATGCTTCATCGCTTGGGATATGCCACCCATCAGGGCAAATGCCTTGTGCATTTTCGGTAGTGGTATATTGCATCATTTCACCCCATTGATAAAGGCCTCCATAAGTGTGACAGTATGTGGTGTCATCGCTATAACAATATTTTTCAATCGTTTGATTGTCTGTTTGGTTTTGTGCCAGCAGTATTTTTTGACCGATATTCAGGTTTTTAGCCATCCAACACTGGTTGCCAATAAGCACTGTCGGGTACATCTGCCCATCACGACTGTCAACTAAAATATCCCCACAGCTAAATGGGGCAAAACCAAGTGTTATTTCATCATAACTTGTTCCACACTGATTTTGGACAGTCCACCTTAAGGTATATGTGGAGTCCGGTAAACCTGTAAATACAGCCTGGGGGTTATGTATGTCAGATATTTGTCCCATGCCACCGGATAGTATGCTCCATGTCCCACTCCCATGAGCAACTGTGTCAGCATTCAGGGTTATCTCTCCGCCTGTAATATTGGATTGTGAACTGCCTGCATATGCTGTGGGAGGGGCAATAATTTCAAAGTATTTAACCTCTGTAGTATATGGTGGCAGGCACATGCTGTCTGTAATCTTAAGTCTGTAAAAAGCCGATTCACTTGGATAAATCATCTTGCTTAATGTGTCGCCACCGGCTATATTTTCCCATTGAATACTGTCGGTTGATTTTTGCCATTGTACATGACCGGATTGGTAGTTTAAGGCATTCAGTAAAATAGAATCGCCATCACAAAAGGTGTAAGATTGGCTTTTGCCCATTGTAATAAACACAATGTGTAACAAAAGTATGCTGGTTCCTCTAATTATTTTTTTTAAAGTGCTGATAGAAAAAATAATTACAAAACAATTAATCGTTTGTGATAAAAAGCGGCATTACTTTTTACATGAATAATATAAATGCCCGCAGGCCAATGGTTTGTTCGGATTTGAATAGGGTTTGCTATTTGACCGGAGGTTGTTTTTATTAATACAGTTTGACCGTGGATACTTACGACTTCTATTGAAAAAGATTCATGATCGCACGGCAATGTCATATAAAAAAAATCATCTGCAGGATTTGGAAATACCGGAATTGCCTCTGGTCTAGAACTGTTTTCTTTAAGATGTACAACCGGGCAATCGGGGATGTGAAAATTAACAATATGTTGACCGATAGACCAGTGGAACAACAAAGTAAAGCAAAAAAATAGCGGTATTTTTTTAAGCATCATTTCATAAGGTGGGTTCTAAAAATTAGTTTTTTTTATTTTTTTCAGACACAAACCAGAACCCTTTTAAATCTGTGCTGAAAAGTTAAGCAATTATACAAATTATTTTTTAATTCATATACAAAAGTTTTATTTTTTATTCGATAATTCGCAACTAACTAACTAACTAACTAACTAACTAACAGTATATTACGATGTAAATAAATTTAGTCTTTGAACTTGTTCAAACCTGAATAAGTTGTAGGTAAGATTTATGAGACCGACTATTGCTGATGCTCTTACTATTCCT
>PXBB01000038.1 GCA_003565735.1 Bacteroidales bacterium | reverse complement strand
TTAAAATTTCAAAAAATAATATTAATTTTGAAATACTTATAATAACATAATGATTGTTTAACAAGACTGATAAATCCAAATCACAAATAAAAACAACAGGAGAAGCATGTTTAAAGCGTATTTGAAAAATAATATCATAAAGGGGATTATCGCCGTGATTGGCCTTGCAATTATTGTAGTGCTTATTTTTACCGCAGCCAGGATTTACAGACAATTAAAAACACCTACCAGCCCTATTTATAATGCCATACCACAAACCGCAGGTATGATTTTGGAAATAAAAAATGTGCCTCATTTTCTTAAAGCCATGCGCGATATTGAAACATTTTGGGATGGTTTAAAAAGCATTAAGCCTTTTAAAAAGCTTAACAATCAAATTTATTTCCTTGATTCACTTATACATGAAAATACAGACTTCAAGAACCTGGCAGAAAATACGCCTTTGGTTATATCTATACATCCTTCCGGCAGCGATAAAGCACGTTTTTTAATGCTCTCCGAAACCACACGCACCCGTGGAAGTGCCCAGATGGAATCGCTGTTGCAAAATTTTTTAGATGACCATACAGATATGGAAAAAGGCAGCTTTGGAGGTGTTGATGTTTTTGAGCTGAAAGTCAACGATAATAATTACTTTTTTGCTTCTTACAGAGGGCTGATTATGGGCACCGCCAGCAAATCGCTACTCGAAGATGCCATATTTCAACTTAAAAGCGAAGCCCATCTTAACCACATGGAAAGCTTTTCAAAAGTTTCTTCAACTGTTGGTGCAAGAGTTGAAGGCAACCTTTTCATTAATTATCAGAATATTTACAGAATTATTTTGCCCTATATCAGCGATTATTACAAGCCCCGATTGAGTTTAATTGCGGACTTTGCCCATTGGTCAGGCCTGGACATTAACATGAAAGGAACGGCATTAATTCTTAATGGCTTTACGGAGGTTCCCGATACAGTGCCAAACTACCTTAACCTTTTTATTAATCAACAGCCGCAAAGAATTGAGGTGACACAACTGCTCCCATCCAATACGCCAGCGTTTATTCATATGGGTTTTAGCGATTTTAAAAAGTTTAACAAAGCCTATAAAAATAAACTCAACAAAACCAACCGATATACGACTTATCAAAAAGAACTGGAAAGTTTCGAGAAACTTTACGGCCTTGACCCGCAAAAGTATGTCATTGATAATATATGTAGCGAAATAGCACTTGCTCAAACAGGAGATTTTACCGGAAAAGACCCGCAAACGATACTGTTTTTGCGTTTTAAAGATACGGTTTTGCTTAACGAGATGATACGTACTGTAAGCCGGATCAGTAAAAAAAGCTTGATCGGTAGTGTAGAAGCAGAAAACTATAGAAATTTCGAAATAGGACATTTTAACTTCCCGGAAATCTTTAACATAGTTGCCGGAACGGATTTCAATTTAAACCGTAACGACATATTTACTATTGTTGATAATTACCTGATTTTAGCGCAATCAAGAGAAGACCTTATTAATGTTATAAACGCCCATGTTTTTAATCGTAGTTTAGCTAAAAACCCGAATTATACACAATTTTCAAATCTCATATCCGGCCAGTCGAATATGTACGTGTTTTTTAATGTGGCTCTTGCTTATCAGGATTTTAAAATGTATTTAGGTGCCGAACGAACGTCTCATATGGATGATTTTAAATCGGAGTATGCCAGCCTCAACGGTTTTGCTTATCAAATAAGTAAGGTGCCCAACGGCTTTTATACCAATATTTGTTTTAACTACAATCCCGAACCCCTTGAAGAGGAAGAATTCAATGTGTGGGAGGTGGCACTCGAAAATACCGCAGGCAACATATTTATGCCTGTAAGAAATCACAATGATAATTCACTTGAAATTATTGTGAACGATATTTCAAATAACCTCTACCTTATTGATAACAAGGGATTCATTGTATGGAAAAAAGAAATTGAGGACAGAATTTTAGGCGATGTTATCCAAATAGATTATTATAATAACGGCAACCTTCAGTATCTTTTTAATACGGCGCATACATTATACCTTATCGATCGTAATGGTAATAATGTGGCAGGGTATCCCCACCGACTACCTCAAAGAGCTACCAATGGAGTGGCTGTGTTTGACTATGATAATGACAAGAACTATCGCTTAATGCTTGCAAATGATAAAAATGAAATCCTAAACCTCGATAAAGACGCAAACCCTGTTGATGGCTGGCATGTATTGAAAACGCAATATCCTGTCGAAAACCCAGTCCAATACATACGCCTTTTAAACAGAGATTACTTGTTTGTGACTGATAGTAATGGGCAGTTTTACATTCTCAACAGAAGAGGAGAGGAGAGAGTAACTCCCGACCAGAAATACCAAAAGGCTCTTAATAGTAAATTTTATCCAATCATTACCCCTGATAGAAAAGGTTTATTTGTTACAAGTCTTAAAGATGGGAGCGTACTGAAAATTGATTTAGATGGAAAAACAGAATTGGAAAAATTTGCCAATTTTTCACAAAACCATTTCTTCCTTCTTAAAGATTTTAACAACAATGCACTTTATGAGTACATTTTTGTAGATGGTAACAGATTGGTTGCCTATGATTATACACATAATATTATTGCTGAAATCCCTTTTAGTGGCAGTATCCAGCAAAAACCAATTTACTTTGACGATAATGTAATGCACAAACTTGGCCTCTTTTCAAATGAAGCACAAAAAGTTTATGCCATTAATAACAAATTTGAAATTTCTGAAAATTTCCCTCTGAAAGCTACTGCCATCGCAATCATTAAAGAACAACAACAAGCTACGCAAAGCCTTGTTATTTATGCTAAAGATAATATGATATACAAAATATATCTAAAAGAATAATATTTTTTTGGTCATTAAATTAAAATAGACTAATTTTACATAACATTTTAAAATTTATGAATTATGAAATATTTCATATACAATAGGCTGTTGTATTTATTATTGATAGCCTTTATAAGCATATTTTTGACCACATGCGTCAAAAAGGAGGATTTCGATTTTAATAAATTAACTTACCCTGAGTGGTCTCCAGATTTTTCTATTCCTTTAATTTATACGAGTTTAGACTTAAGTATGCTTATCAATGCTGCAGATAACGTACTGCATGAAGATGCTGATCGTTTTCTTACGCTGGTGTACCGTAAGGAATTACTTTCGCAAAAAGCCAGGGATGTTTTTGAGGTTGAAGACCAGTATTATGATAACAGTTTTAGTTTTACCATACCCTCTGGCTTCGATCCGGGAAATGTCGTGTCAACAACGTTTACAGATAACATTCATTTTGGCATGTCAAATAATGAAGTGCTTGATAATATTCATCTCCAGCAGGGAGAGCTGGGTGTGAATATATTGACAGATATCAATCATGATATGCGCATAGAGGTACGCTTTCCGACAGTTACCAAAAATGGCACATCCTATAGGAAAACACTTTGGCAAAGCTATGAAGGTGGGGTTTCCCATATAGACTTTAATTATAACTTTAAAGATTATGTGGTTGGATTACATCATCACGGGGGGAACAACAATCAGGTACCTATTGAATTTTATGTCACTGTGTATTTTGATGAATCAGCACCCAATAACTCACCTTATTTCTTTGATTATGAAGTCACCTTTTTGAATATGGATTACAACAAAATGAAAGGCTTTTTAAACTATAAAGAATTTTCATTTAATCCTGATTCTGTTTATATTGATATTTTTGAGAATAGCTGGATGGGTAATTTTTTGTTGCAAAATCCAAAAATGACAATAAACATTACCAACTCTCTGGGTTTACCCCTCGATATTGTTTTTGATTATTTAGTAGCTTACAATCCGAACTCAACAGAGATGCTTGCTTTAACCGGAGTCCCTTCTGTTTTATCTGTTATGCATCCTGCATACCCTGGTGATGTGACCACCACCACTTTGCAACTGGATGGCAATAATTCTAATATTAGGGACGCCATTAATTTAACGCCACACTATATTCACTTTGAAATGGAGGGAATAGCCAACCCATCAGGGGTTTACACACAGAATTTCGTCCTGGATACCAGTGCTTTTGAGGTTGACCTCGAGATTGAATTGCCTCTGTATGGCAGAGCGTGGGACTTTGTGATTCAGGACACTATTAGTTTTAGGTTTGAAAGCCTTGATCAAATAGAATTGGCAAACTTTAAAGTGAATATCACAAATGGTTTTCCAATAGATGCCAACATTCAAATTTATTTTGCTGATACCACATACAATATTATAGATTCCCTTTTTACAGAAAAAAAAGAATTGATACTTGCTGCTCCGGTAGGGCCTGCTCCTGAGTATAGAGTTACTGAAAGGCGCTTTAAATACACCGAAGCTCAACTAAATGCCCGGCGACTGAAGAATATGAGCAAAGCACGATATATGCTGATAAATGCCTCGCTGGCTACAACTAATCAAGGAGCTGATGTTGTTAAGGTGTACTCAGACTATTTTATAGATGTCAGCTTAGCTGTTCAAACGAAATTAAAATTAGATTTAAATGACCTTTAATTGAAAATGTAATGAAACATACTGATATAAAATTATTGCTGCTGCTTTTAATATGGTTTTTTGCACCATTAGTTAAAGCTCAAAATGATGTATCCATCCACTTGCTAAAAAGTGTACCGCAATCAACATACACCAACCCCGCTTTTATGACCGATGCCCAAACATATATCGGGTTTCCTGTGCTTTCTTCTGTGTATTTCGACATCAAGCATAGTGGTTTTTCTTACAGTGATATTATTACCAGGCGCGATGACGACTCCCTTTATCTGAACATAGATAACACTATCTCAAAGTTGCAAAACAGAAACTATTTATCAACTAATTTTAATATAGAATTACTGGCTTTTGGGTTTAAAATTAATAACAACTACTTTAATTTCAGTGCTACAGAAAAAGTTTCAACACGTTTTTCATACCCTAAAGACCTCATTAAATTTGCATGGGGAGGGAATACACAATTTATTGGCCAGCCGGCGGACTTTTCGGGTATAGGTTTCAATTTTATGTATTATCGTGAATATGCTGTTGGCATGAGCAGAAAATTTATGGATGATAATTTGAATGTAGGACTTAGAAGCAAACTTCTTTTTGGCATAAGCAATATATGGACGGAAAAAAGCCATCTTACACTCAGTACCGACCCTGAAAGCTTTGCACTCACAGCTCAATCTGATATTATCATCAATACCTCCTTGCCGGAAGTTCTTTTTGACGACAACGATTCAATAGACTTTGATGTTAATGATTTTTTACTTGGGCATAAAAATAGAGGTATGGCTTTTGACGTCGGTGTTAGCTATAGGTTTAATGATAAGTTCTCTGTAGCAGCCAGCGTTCTGGATATCGGAAAAATTAAGTGGAGCCATGCACCGAAAAATTTTATCACCGAAAAATCTTCTTTTACCTTTGAGGGTATTCAAATAATTCTGGATGATGAGGGAGATGATGGTGTAGATAATCTTCTGGATTCTATTAACGATACTTTTGGTTTTAAAGAAATGGAACAGGCATATGAAACATGGCTGCCGGCTGTTGTTTACCTATCCGGAGCTTATAATCTAAACCCCAACAATGTGGTGGCATTTCTTGTAAGAGCTGACGTTTTCGATAAAAGAATTTATCCATCCTATACCTTTTCTTTTAATAAACGTTTTGGGAATATATTCAATGCCGTTGCGTCATATTCTATTATGAACAGATCCTACAATAACATGGGGCTTGGTTTTTCTTTGCAACTCGGAGCTTTTCAATTATATGCCTTAAATGACAACCTCCTCGGACTTATAAGACCCACATCAGCAAAAAATACCGGCCTGCGCTTTGGGATTAACTTCCTTTTTAATTATAAGCAAAAGGAAGTTAAAACCCCTCAGGTATATTAGCCCACATATTGTATGCTTTTTTATTATGCATCATACAAGCTATAGGCGAAACCCTAATGTCATCAACACGGTGTTTGTCGTGAAAGTCTGTTTTGTAGGCTCTATTAATGCCGGATTGTATAAATAGTATTTTTGATTATAGTTGGAGTGCAGATAAGTGATATCGAAAAAGTAGTTCTTTTCTCGTAGTCCAATACCAAAAGAGAGAGCAGTCCGCTCGGTATTGTTAATGCCTGATTTGTAAGGGTTCCCATACAAAGCATAACCTGCTCTTATGTTAATGGGGTTCAGGCGGAGTTCGCCGCCTACTCTGATGTTGTTTTGAGCTCTGAAGCTGTTTTGAATAGCATCGTTTTCATCAAAAAATTTATAAGAGTTTGACCTTAAACGTGCCTCAGTATAGTCAACAAACTCATAATCAGCTGAAATAAGACCATACTCCCCTATGATAAAAGCAAGGCTGCCTAAAATACGCATGGGGGTGGTAAGTTCATAGTCAAATTTCCCGTCAGGAGTGCTGGCTGAATGGTTACTGCCATTTTGAAAGTAAGAGTTCATCTTACGCGAATAGCTTTCACTTAACGAAAAAAAGGTAGGCGTGTGAACAGCAGCACCAATACGCACAAAATCAACGGGTCTGTAAATGATGCCCAGTTTAAAATTAATGCCTGTGCCGCTTGTGGAAATATCATCGTTTAAACTGTAGGACTCAAAATCCGATAGTGTGTCAATGTTTACTTCCCGGTATGTTGACTGCATATCATACCTTAAAAAAGGAACACCTAAGGTACCACCAATATAGAATTTATCGTCGTAATTACCCGCCAGGGATATCACCATTTCATTAATACCTCCGGTAGTTGTTATGGCTTTAGATTGCCTGATATTTCCCAATACGACGCTTTCATAATTGCCTGATGTGTCTATGGGATCAAAGAGATATGCTTCCCATGCCAAAGCTTCATAGAAAGGATTAAAATCTTCAGGCATTTTGCCCATTGCATGGAATACATACTCATCAATTAGCGAACTCTCATGATTGTTACCCTCTATTAAAATTCTATTATGAAAATTGGCTATCCTGTTAACTCCAAAACCGAAATTTATATACTCCCAGCCTGGGATGTCTTTGTTCGAACGATTGGTTTTATATGCAGAGGCAAATCCTATATGACCTAAATGAAAATTGTACTTTAAATCTTCAACTTTTTTTCCGTAATGTGTGGCTTCAGCTTTTGCTGTATGTATCGATGGCGTAAACGAAAACTCGGTACCCCTGAATACACCTAAGCCTGCCGGGTTTGAACTCAGTGTGCTTAAATCACCACCCAAAGCGCCAAAAGCGCCTCCTAAACCCATATATCTGGCCGAACCACTTTGAAAATGATGCGAAAACCGTAATGCATCCATTTCATTCTGACCATAAGTACTTATTATAAAGAGTACCATAAGCGCTATACTGACATTTATTCTTTTCATTTTTATTTATTTTAATTTATAGTTAATTAAATTGATTTATGAATGACTATTAAAACAGCCGGACATTAAAACGCGTAAATGTCCGGCTTGATGTGATTTGAATTATCTGCTACGTGGATTTGATTGTGAACTGCTTCTGGCTGGCGTGCTGCTTCTACTAGAACTACTTCTTGAACTTGGTGTAGCTGTTGAACGCGAACTGCTGCTGGAGCGTGGGGCAGCTGATGACCTGGATGAACTCCTGGAGGGGCTTGTTGCTTGCCTGGAAGGTGTTGTTCTACTAGGACTCGCAGACTGCCTTGGTGGGCTTGTTTGCCTTGGCTGTGTACTTTGCCTTGGTTGCGTACTCTGCCTTGGTTGTGTACTCTGCCTTGGTTGCGTACTCTGCCTTGGTTGTGTACTTTGCCTTGGTTGTGTACTTTGTCCTGGCTGTGTGCTTTGCCTTGGCTGTGTGGCAGCAGGTCTTGTAGGAGTAGAGTAGCTACGTGGCGTAGAGTAATGCTCTCTGGAGCGGGGCTCATTATATGTAGGAGCCGTGTATGTTCGTGGTGTTGAATAACGCCTGTCTGAACTTTGTGTTTGAGGTGCCCTTTGTTGTTGAGGCGCTTGTTGTGGTCTTGTTTCTGTACTTGAAGGGGCAGTAGATGGACTTGTTGGTCTGCTTTCAGGTCTTGTTTGTGCTTCAGTACCTACTGCTCTTTGAGTACTTCTGTCTGGTGTTGATGCAGGGCGTGTGCTCTCGGTAGCAGGTGGCCTGGTTTCTGTTTGTGTAGCAGGACTTCTTTCCTGGCTGCGCGTAGTTGCTGGTGGCGTACGAGTATCTGCTGGCCTTTCTGATTCGGTACGTGTAGCTTCCTGTTCTCTTTGCACTGATTCTCCACGACCAGTTGTACTGCGTGTATCGCTGGTTTCAGTTGCTTTTCTGGCTGCCGCTTCTTGTGCAGCGTCTCTACTTATGGCACTACCTTCTTTAGAGGGGGCTTCTCTGCTGTCCACGGCACCTTTCGATACCGATTCTGCTTCTCTTCCTGAAAGGACAGAGCCGTCGCGGGGCTGGTCAACTGATATACTTCCGGATGAAGAAGCTCTATCTTCAATAGCAATAGATTGTTGATATTTTTCGCCGAAGGTCATTTGGCGACCACCGGAAGAACCGGCTGTTGTAGTAGTTCCGCGTCCGTAAGTTCTTGGACCGTAATGTGTGTTTCTGTCACGACTATTGTAAAAATAATAGTCGTTATTGGCAGCATGGTAACCGTGCCAGTAGCCATGGTTGTAACCATGCCAGTAGCCGTGGTTGTAACCCCAGCCGTAACTACCGTAGCCCCAGCCCCAATAACCGTAAGGTCTGTGCCAACCGTACATATAAGACGGATAATAACGATGTCTCCATGGTCTCCACCAGTGATAGCCTATATAGATACTGGTACCATAGTAGAAAGGATCGTATGAATACCAATAGTGGTTGGTATAATAGGTGTGGTAATAGCAAAAACCATATGCAGGCCTGTGAAAACGATTAATGCGGGCGGCATATTTATAATCATAGTAGTCGTCAAAGTTATAGTAATCGCCATAATAATTGTTTGTTATAAAAGTGTTTCCACTTTCATCCGTGTAGCTTTCTGTTGAAGAATACTTTGGAGCCGCATAGGTTTCATCAGCATCATAGTCATAATAGCTGTTGTCGTATTTTGGCTCGGCTTTTGGTGTAGAAACATGCTGTTCGGATGTTTTGGGCGTTACTTGTGCTTGATGTACTTCTTGCGGTTCATTATCTCGCGAAAAGTAAATGTCATCATGGTTTGCGCCTGTGCGTTGTAATGTTGTGCACGAGCTTAAAAGCAATCCAAATGCTGTTAATAATAAAAATAGTGTTTTCATGGTGTTTTCCTCCTTTGTGTTAGGTGATGTTTTTAGTATATTTTTTTTCATAATGATATTTTGTATAAATTTGCTTTTCAAACCTACTTAAAAAATACAAATACTATACCACAAATTAAAAATTATGGCAAAAGCTTTAACAAGGCGTGAAGAAAATTACTCAAAATGGTACAATGACTTGATTATCAGGTCTGGATTGGCAGAATATTCCGCTGTAAGAGGATGCATGGTTATCAAACCTTATGGTTTTTCTATATGGGAGAAAATGCAAAGTGCTTTAGATAAAATGTTTAAAGATACAGGGCATACCAATGCATACTTCCCGCTGTTTATTCCCAAATCTTTTTTTAGCAGGGAGGCTTCTCATGTGGAGGGGTTTGCTAAAGAATGTGCTGTTGTTACGCATTACAGACTTAAAAATGATCCTTCCGGAAAAGGTATTGTTGTTGATGAATCAGCCAAACTGGAAGAAGAACTGATAGTAAGACCAACATCAGAAACCATTATTTGGGATACTTACAGAAACTGGATCCAATCTTACCGTGATTTACCTATACTGGTAAATCAATGGGCTAATGTAGTGCGGTGGGAAATGCGTACGCGCTTTTTTTTGAGAACAACCGAATTTTTATGGCAGGAAGGCCATACAGCGCATGCAACAGAGCAAGAGGCCTTGGATGAGGCTATAAAAATGCTTGATGTGTATGGCGACTTTGCGTACAACTGGATGGCTATGCCCGTGGTGAAGGGGACCAAATCGCCTAACGAACGTTTTGCAGGAGCCTGTGAAACTTATTCTATTGAAGCACTTATGCAGGATGGTAAAGCTTTGCAAGCAGGAACTTCACATTTTCTCGGACAAAATTTTGCAAAGGCTTTTGATGTAAAATTTGCTACTAAAACCGGAGCTTTGGAATATGTTTGGGCTACCTCATGGGGTGTTTCAACGCGTCTTATGGGCGCTTTAATTATGATGCATGCCGATGATAATGGGCTTATCATACCTCCTAAACTCGCCCCTATTCAGGTTGTTATTGTTCCCATATATAAAAAGGAAGAACAGCTCAGTTTAATTAATGAGAAAGCTTTTGAGATTAAAAAAGCTTTAGAAGCGCAAGGAATATCTGTGAAATATGATAACGACGACAGCCAAAAGCCCGGCTGGAAATTTGCCGAATATGAAATGAAAGGCATCCCTGTGCGCATAGCTATCGGACCAAGAGACCTGGATAATAATACTGTTGAAGTATCCCGCAGAGATACCCTCGAAAAGACTATTTACCAGCAAACAAATATTGACATCAAAATCCAAAACTTATTAGATCAAATACAAGGCAATCTTGTCCAAAAAGCAGCTAATTTTACTGATGATAATTCCAGAACAGCTAACAGCTGGCAAGAGTTTCAAACCATCATTAATGAGAAAGGGGGCTTTGTTTATGCACACTGGGATGGAACTGCTGAAACAGAGCAAGCTATTAAAGAAGCTACCAAAGCAACAATCAGATGTATTCCCCTTAAAAATAAATACCATGATACCGGAAATTGTATCTATTCAGGGAAACCATCTCAACAACGTGTGATTTTTGCCAGAGCTTATTAATAGTCTCACAATAATTAAAAAATAAACACACAAAAATTTGGGCACTCACTTCTTTTATGAGCATTATTGATAAATATATAATCAAAAAATTTTTGGGCACTTTCTTTTTTGCAATTGGTCTGATTATAATTATTGTAATTATTTTTGATATTTCAGAGCGTATTGATGATTTCTTAAGAAACAATGCCCCCTTAAATGAAATTATCTTTGATTACTATTTAAATTTCATTCCTTACTTTATTAACTTATTCAGTCCATTATTTACTTTTATTGCAGTTGTTTTTTTCACGGCGAAAATGGCTTCTCGCAGTGAGATAGTTGCTATTTTGAGTAATGGAATATCATTCAAGCGTTTAATGTTGCCTTATCTGTTGTCAGCTACCTTATTGGCTTTATTGAGTTTTTATCTCTACAATTTTTTAATCCCGCCGGCCAACGAAAAAAGACTGGATTTTGAGTATGCTTATTTCCGAACCCGTGCCACTTATTCGGATCGTAACCTGCATATGCAAATTAAACCTAACGTATATGCGTATCTGGAATCGTATAATTTCAAAACAAATGTAGGACACCGCTTTGCATTGGAATCTTTTAACCCCGACGGGAGCTATTCAAAGTTATCCTCCCGAACAGCTCGATGGGATTCTCTGCAAGGAAGCTGGCAGTTAGATAATTACATTATTCGCTACATTGATGGTCTTACAGAGACCGCAAAAGAAGGCACGCAACTGGATACCGTGATTAACCTTACGCCTGATGGCCTCGAAAGAAATGTTAGAAATATGGATGTGATGAACTATAAGCAGTTGCGCAAATTTATTGCTCAGGAAAAACTTAAAGGTTCAGAAGATGTCGTTTTTTACATTGTCGAAAAACACAGACGTATTGCTAACCCTTTTGCTACTATTATTCTTACTTTTATAGGTGTTTCCTTGTCAAGCAGAAAGCTTAGAGGAGGTATTGGAATGCACCTGGGTGCCGGTTTAACCATCAGCTTCTCTTATATCCTATTTATGCAAATTACAACTACTTTTGCCACTTATGGCAATTTATCTCCTTTTATTTCTGTTTGGATTCCCAATGCCGTTTTTGGACTACTTGGATTATACTTATTAAAATCTGCTCCTAAATAATAAGTTTTTGGCTGATTAAATTCTATGCATAACTTTTGACTGTTAGCTGTAAAGAGAGCTGTCAACAGTATGCTTTAAGCTTCTGTTTTTAGAGTTTTTGTTTTTACTACTTTTTTGCCATGCCCTGATGACTCAAAGTCACCCAACCCAAAAGGGATTTGGACTTGTGTTATTTTTC
>PXBB01000154.1 GCA_003565735.1 Bacteroidales bacterium | reverse complement strand
TTGCCCCTTCCGATAGTTATCGGAACCTTAAGGGTGTGCTGATTTTCAGCGACATCCACCCTTTAGGGCGGGGAAAAGATGTCGGTGAAAATCCAAAATAAGAGTTTTGAGACAGCCTCATCTGTCATTATAGCTTTATTGAGTTTTTTTTAAAAAGTTCCACCCCTAAGAATGACAAGGTACTTTGTCATGCTGACTCCGATGATAATCGGATATTTTTTTACACATAATTTTTTGCAAATAATACAGCTTAAAATGTATTTTTGTGAAAAATTCGTGCGAACAGTATGTCGTATGTTTCAATTTATAACGATATAGAGCTTAGGGTTTAAATAAAATGAATAAAGTATAAAGAAATTATTTATATGATTTTGTTTGCGAAGAGGTTTTGTTTGCTATGGTTGTTTTTTGGTCTTGGAATGGTTGCTGTTTTTCCAAAAACCAATATTTACGGAGGATTATCATTAGGCTATGGTTTTAATATTAAGACTTATAAAATAGCACAGGAGAAGCTAACATCAGCACAAAGCATAACAACAAGCCCACTGGTTCTTTTTCAATTCCCCATTTATCAAAATGTATTTGTGGAAACTGGCGCGGGTGCTCAGTTTATTTTTTCAAAAGGCCAAATAGGTTTAAGTAGTTATACATCGAGGAGTTTAAAGTTTTACTTGCCTTTACGCTTGGGTTATAGTTTAAACGATTCATATGATGCAAGTTTAGGAGTTTCAATACAGAATAATAAAGATATTGAGTTTCTACACATAGCGGGTTCATATAATTTGCGTTATGATATGACATTACAGTTTTCGTACAACTTAGGCGGTAATTGGCTTTTTTATGCCGGAGCTTCTTCAAATATTGGTTTGCCGGCAGTTTACTATATGAACCTGCAACGTTTTAGAACCTATGCCGGTGTTTATTACAGGTTTTCAAGCAGGTAGTTTCTCATTTTTTTAAACAAATGCAATCGTGCATTACCACCGGAAATACTGTGATTTTTATTGGTGTATATATACATGTCAAAATCTTTATTTGCATTTACAAGCTCATAGAATAAATCCATTGAGTTCTGATAGTGTACATTATCATCAGCCGAACCATGTACAATAAGCAAACGACCTTTGAGTTTATCTACGTGGTTGATAGGAGCATAACTTTCGTAGCCTTCAGCATTGTCTTTAGGTAAGCCCATAAACCTTTCGGTATAAATCGTATCGTAATAGCGCCAATGCGTAACAGGAGCTACAGCAATACCTGTTTTGAAATACTCAGCACCGAAAGTCATACAAAGTAATGCCATATAGCCACCATAGCTCCATCCATAGACGCCTATTCTGCTGGCATCTACGTAGGGGAGCTGGCTTATGATGCCGGCAGCTTCTATTTGATCCGCTGTTTCGTATTTGCCCAGTTGCTTATAAGTTACTTTTTCAAAAGCTTCACCACGCCCGGGGGTGCCCCTGTTATCAACAGAAACAATAATATAGCCCAGCTGAGCAAGTTTTTGAAACCATAGATAATTATGGCCTCCCCATCTGTCTCGTACAGTTTGGACTCCCGGGCCACCATAAACATAAAAAAGAACAGGATATTTTTTTGATGCATCAAAATGGGGTGGTTTAATCATCCAGGAATTTAAAACAGTACCATCGGCTGTTGTGATATCGAAAAAGGTCTTATCGCTGATGTTTAAAGCATCAATATTTTTTTGGAGACCTTTATTATCCTCTATTGTGCGCAGTTTTCTGCCATCAACAGACTTGTTTACTGTATATACCGGTGGTGTATGGGCATTAGAATACCTGTTGTTGTAGTATTTAGCCCTTTTACTAAAGGTGGGGCTATAGTCGCCATCTTTTGATGAGAGTTTTTTCTTAGGTGCACCGGATAAATGCACAGCGTACAAATGCCGGGTAAGGGGACTGTCTTCTGTAGATAAATAGTAAATGGTTTGTGTAACATCATCGTAAGCAACCACATCCATAACATCCCATGATCCATGTGTGATTTGTTGTTGCAGTTCCCCTTTCATATTGTATGCATAAAGGTGGTTGTAGCCATCTCTTTGACTTGTTAGAAAAAAGTATTTGCCATCACCGGTGAAAGTCAGGTGGTCATCAATGTGGATGTGGTACGGATTTTTTTCTTCATAGACGGTATGGCTGACCCCGGTAAGGGCATCAGCAAAAAGAATTTCAAGATGATTCTGTAAGCGGTTGAGCCTGTAAACTGCTAAAGTTTTGGGGTCTTGTGTCCATTTAATTCTTGGAATGTATTGATTGGTGTTTTCCCCAACATCAACCTCAAGAGTTTGTTGCGATGGCAGATTATATACATGTATGCTTACAAAAGCATTTTTTTCTCCGGCTTTGGGGTACTTAAAACGGTACTCTTCCGGATAAAGCTCCCCGTAAATTAACATGACGAATTCTTTAACATGCGATTCGTCGAATTTGAAAAAAGCAATGTTCTGACCACATGGCGACCAATAAAAACCTTGAGTGATTGCAAACTCCTCCTCGTAAACCCAATCTGTTGTACCGTTTATTATTTTGTTTTTTTCACCATCTTTGGTTACTTGCTTTGTTTGCTTTGTTAGAAGATTTTTAATGTAAATGTTGTTTTCAAAAACATATGCTACCATATTACCGTCAGGCGAGAAAGTGGCAAGTTGCTGCTTCCCTGCCGTTGATAATGCTGTTAACTCTTGACTTGATAAATTAAAAATATAGTAATATGCTTCTTTAGAACGTCTGTATATAGAGGTTTCTTCAGTAGCAATTAAAAGACGTGCTTCATCAGAGCTAAAACTAAAACTGTTTACCCTTTTTGGAGTGATGCCCGCATGTTCAAAGACTTCATGGAAATCTGCAATGGTTCTTGTTTTTTTACCGGTTTTATAAGCGTACTCATTAATCACAAAGCCATTTTCAAGCACGCTGAAGTGTTCGTCGCTATTCATTGGCACATTACCGACAACACCATTAGGTACAAACTGTCGGCTGCCCCACAAAGCTTCTAATGAAATGTCTGAACTGAAATCTTTGGAGAAAACGAAACTGAGGCTTAAAATTGAAATTAATATACAGGATATCGCCATTTTCTTCATAATACTTTATTATTTCGATGTTTTTGAAATGATTTTTTAGAGCATCCGGGTCTTTTGTTTGATTTATTTAAAAGGAGACAATTCTCTCAAAATCTATAGTTTATACACCATACTGGGAGAGAAAAGTCCGGTAAAATTACATAAGATAGCTAACATACGCAAAAAAAGTAAATTGCGAACATTTCTGTATTTAAAGTGCATACTTTTAAAAAAGAGTAGCGAAGTTAGAAGTTATAAAAAACAGAGGGCACTCGTCTGGCATTTCTAAAGCGACTTCTTTGTTTGATATCAGTACGCGCATCAACATCTTCGTAAAGATGCCAGGCGCCATTTTCAAAAACAAAGGCGTCAAAAATGTTTGTTTCGGGCACATAAAACTGGTAATGGCCTTCAAGCTGAGGAGCTAATGGAGCCACTCTATCAAAAACGATCATCCATGTGCGATTTCTACCATCATACAAAAAGTGTCTTTCATATTTTAATGAAACCGAGACGTGTGCAGCATATTCAATAATATAACGTTGAAGCACCCCATCCTTAGTTATGAATACAGGGGCGCCAAACTCCGGGTGTCCTTGGTTGTCGAAAACAAGCACATCAATTATTTTACGGGAAGTCATAAGGTTGTTACCATCCCAGCCTAACAGCGTGTAAAACCACTTCCCTCTGTATCGTGATGGTATTATTTTGTAGTAATGCGCCCCATACCAATTTTCAGTACTGAAAACCTCTTGCATGGCTTGACGTCCGGGCATGTTTTTGTTGTTGTCAAGCTGATAAACGATCTCCCCATCAGCACGTCGGGGATTTAACTGTACCATACCAAAAAAGTCATACGAACCGTCCGCCTTTTGTAAGTTCCATGTAAAAATCCGAAACTTATTATCCGGTGATTGCAGTATGGATATGGTTTTTAGAGAGTCGAAAGGATAATGGTAGGAGCGGTCTAAGTGTAAGGCATCCCACAGCAAATCCGAAAATTTTTCGTTGGCTTCATATTTGTGAAAATCATGTTTGCCGTATAATATGATTGGCGCTATTTTGCTGAGTTGCTTTTCAAATGTTTCTAAATCGTCATGCGCTTGTGAATAGGTGATAAAAAAAGACCCCCATAAGAAAAAACACAATAGCTTTTTTATTATATACTTCACTATTTCTTTTTAAGTTGTTTTGCAGTTGACAAAGATAATTCTGTAATTCTACAGTCGCTTGTATTATGCATGTTTTTTATTAAGCTTACCACATTTAATACACCTACATAATAATGCAAAATTAAAAGTTTTAGTATTTTTACCAAAAACTATTTTTATATGACGTTGGCAGAGAGAATTGATGTTTTTACAAATTTAGGAAAATATCTAAGGCAGGTCGTATCGGAGGAAGATCAGCAGCCAGGAAAAACGTCTATCAGCACACTTTTAAGAAAGGCCGGACTTGCAAATCCATGGTTTGACAAAAAATCTGTTTTAGCTTCTTTATACCACCTTTCTTTTTTATTAGAAAAGGATGCCCTGCATAGCTGGATTAAGAAATATACCCCACTTAACTTTAAAAGACAAAAAAAAGTAGCTGTTGTGATGGCAGGGAACATACCTTTGGTTGGTTTTCACGATTTTTTGTGCGGGGTTTTATCAGGTCATAAACTACTTGTCAAAATGTCTGCTGACGATAATGTCCTGTTGCCTTTTATTGCAAAAATATTGGAAAAAGAAAATGCAGACATTAGTGCCTATTATGAATTTTGTGCTGACAGACTCTCAGGCTTTGACGCAGTAATAGCCACAGGCAGCGACAACACATCAAGGTATTTCGATTACTATTTTGGCAGACACCCTCATATAATCAGAAAAAACAGAAACAGCACCGCTGTATTGTCAGGTAGCGAGACACAACAAGAGTTAGCTGGCCTTGCTGACGACATATGTATGTATTATGGAAAAGGCTGTCGGAGCGTTTCCCATGTGTTTGTTCCTCAAAATTACGACTTTCAACCTTTAATAGAAAAGTTGAGCGCTTATGAGGACTTATTAGAAATGAAAAAATTTAGAAACAATTATATCTATCAAAAAACTTTGGCTGTAATAAATGGCGAACACATTTTAGATGCAGGCTTTTTGATTCTCAAAGAATGTGACGAATGGGCCTCGCCCATAGCTACTTTGCACTTTTCGTTCTACAATAATACTTCAAGTGTCGTGAAAAGCTTACAAGCTTCCAAAGATAAAATACAGTGTGTTGTTACAAATGAAGATATAGCACATGGCATTGGTTTCGGAACATCTCAAAAACCCGGCTTATCAGACTATGCTGATGGTATTGATACGATGGCTTTTTTAAAAAATTTGTAAGGCTTAACATCCCATATTATTTTAGAAAACTTTTACATCTACCGGCTTCAAAAAAAATTTATTACCCTGACTGTATAGCAATTAACTCAGGAATTTCCTTTATGATAAAATAAACTATCTTTGCATTCTGATGATGTATTAGAACTTCGTAATGAGGCTGAAAATCACACAGAAATACAACTAAATGTCTGATTTCAAAGGGATATCCGGCCGTAATAGATTTTCTAGTGCATAAATACAAGGATGAAGAACCATTTGAGTCTCATTTATGAATCATGCAGGTGAACATAAGATGTGATTCAGGAATATATCAGTAAAACTTATATATGTAAAAAATGTTGTGGTTTTGGCTTATCGTATTTGTTGTTGCCCTGATAACCCTGATCAAAGCTTCTGATTTTTTCAATATAGCCGCAGAAGATATTGGGCTTGGCTATAAAATATCACCTTTTACCATTGGTCTGATATTACTTTCCATAGGTACGTCGCTGCCTGAATTATTATCATCGATAGTGGCTGTATGGTCAGATGCCAGTGAAGTTGTTGTCGGTAATGTTATAGGCTCAAATATTGCCAATATTTTTTTAGTACTTGGTTTATCTGCGCTCATTTTTAAAACGCCTATAGTTTTTGATTTCAAAAAAATCAAACTGGATATGATTTTTTTGATTATCTCCACAGTTTTTCTTCTACTGTCAGTTTTATTTTATGTGTTTATGTGGTGGGAAGGATTGATAGGCCTTTTTCTTTTTGCAATTTACATGTATTTGCTAAAGAGGGCATCTTCCGGACCAAGAAAGGTCTCTGATCACAAAACTAAAAAAAAGTCCTTTATTATTTTTCCGCTCTCCATAGTACTGCTGTATGTGGGTGCCAGATACACCATAGATGCATTGATTGTAATTTCCGAAATATTATCCATTGGGCGTGAAGCTATTGCAGCAGGTGCCATAGCTTTTGCAACATCACTCCCCGAACTGTTTGTAAGTTTAGATGCCTTCAAAAAAGGCAAACATGAAATGGCAGCAGGCAATATTATTGGTTCGTGTATTTTTAATACTTTTATAGTTATGGGCATCCCTTCTTTAATAGGATCGCTTTATGTTCCTGCTGTAGCTGTAAATATATACCTGCCTGTTATGATTCTGGCCATTGCCTTTTTGTTCTTCGTTTCTTATAAAGCCATTCCCATTAACAGGTGGTGGGGGGGCGCAATTTTCTTGCTCTACATGATTTTTATTGTCTTGATTTTTGCTTATTAATACATTTTTTTATCACCACAACACTTTTTGATACAGAGGTGATAATATATAGTTAAGCAACTGATAACTCGGCGATTATCTATTTATCATTATCGCGAATCACTACACCAAAAATAAATAATAGAATTACAGATGAGATAAATATCACAAACAGAGAGGTTAAAATCTTTTTAATAACGTCCTCAAAACTGATCACTTCCCATATACCTAAGAGAGCTAAAATGGTAAGAATGATAACCATACCAGTAAGCACGTATGCTGCAATTTTTTTAATGTTTGCCATCATAATTTTAATTTTTATAAAAAATATACGTCAAATATAATTAATGTTTTTAACAAAAAATGTTTTTTCGCAATTTTTATGTAAAATGTTTTTTTACTATAATTTAAAAATAGATTAACATATAACTGAATATCATATTTATAAGTTTTCAATTATAAACTAATACTTTAAGAAAAAAAATATATGAAAACATTGTTAAATCTTTTAAAGTTTTACATATGATGAAATTAAGTAATTACTTAGAAAAAAGACGATTAAAAAAGCATTTTCTTAGTTTTGTGGTTATTTTATTAAAATTCATTGATTTGACGGGTATTGTTAAAAAAAAGCAGTAAATGTTAATAAAAATAAGCTTCAGGATATGAAATCTTTCAATATATTGCAATGCAAAACACTGAAAAATTACTTTTCAGGTAACCAACATATTAACACCAAAAAAGTATTCAAAATTATGAAAACATCTGACAATAAACAAGAAATATTGATGGCGTCAAATTCTAAGCAAAAAAAGCCTTACAATGAATTGGTACAAAAACGTAAAAAAATAAAAAGAACAGATGAGCAATTTCAAATGGATATTTTTGAACTAGCGAATGAAGAGGTGTTTATTGAAGATAAGGTAGAACAAACAGAAGCTGTTTACAAAACACAGCCCAAGCCGTCAGAATCTACACTGAAAACTTATCCCGAGAAAGACGTAAAAGCCGCGACACTAGAATATTTTAATGGAGATAAACTGGCTACAGAAGTATGGATTAACAAATACGCATTAAAGGATTCGGATGGTAATATTTACGAGCTGACACCAAATGATATGCACAGGCGCTTAGCCAAAGAGATAGCCCGTATAGAAAAAAGATATAAAAACCCCATGACTGAAGATGAGGTTTTTAACTTGTTAAAAGATTTTAAATATATAGTACCGCAAGGAAGTCCTATGGCAGGTATTGGAAATAATTTTCAAATTGGTTCATTGTCAAACTGTTTTGTTATTGGACATACAGGAACTTCTGATTCTTACGGTGGTATTATGAAGATTGATGAAGAGCAGGTACAGCTCATGAAGCGACGTGGCGGGGTAGGGCATGACTTGTCAGGCATAAGGCCTAAAGGAAGCCCTGTTAAAAACAGCGCCCTTACTTCAACCGGTCTGGTGCCTTTCATGGAGCGCTATTCAAACTCAACCAGAGAAGTTGCTCAGGATGGCAGACGCGGCGCACTGATGCTAAGCGTATCTATAAAACATCCAGATGCCGAAGATTTTATTGATGCTAAAATGACTGAAGGCAAAGTAACAGGAGCCAACATTTCCGTGCGCATTGACGACGCTTTTATGAATGCCGTGAAAAACAAATCGGTATATATTCACCAATATCCTATAGAAAGCAAAAAGCCAAGCTTTACCAAAACCATTAACGCCGAAATTCTTTGGAAAAAGATTGTACATAATGCGTGGAAATCTGCTGAACCGGGGATACTCTTTTGGGACACCATTGAGCGAGAATCGGTACCGGACTGTTATGATGATCATGGCTTTAAAACCACATCAACAAATCCCTGTGGAGAGATTCCGCTTTGCCCTTACGATAGCTGTCGGCTTTTAGCTATCAATTTGTACAGTTATGTTGAAAACCCTTTTACCGATAAAGCTTTTTTTAATGAAGAGCTTTTTGTTAAGCATGTAGCTTATGCTCAAAGAATAATGGATGATATTATTGACCTGGAACTGGAAAAAATTGACAAAATTCTCGATAAAATAAAAAGTGATCCCGAAGACGAAGAGATAAAAAGCAGAGAAACAAAACTTTGGGAAAATATTAAGAAAAAGTGTATAGAAGGCAGGCGTACAGGAATTGGAATAACTGCCGAAGGTGATATGTTGGCGGCTTTAGGCTTAACATATGGCACACAAAAGGCAACTTACTTTTCGACAGAAGTACATAAAACACTTGCTGTTGAAGCTTACAGGTCTTCTGTTAAGCTGGCCTACGAAAGAGGTGCCTTCCCTGTTTTTAATGCTGATAAAGAAAAAAACAACCCCTTTATTATGCGCCTGAAAGAAACAGAACCAAGGATGTATGAAGAAATGTTGAAATATGGCAGGCGAAATGTAGCACTGCTTACTATTGCACCTACCGGAAGCGTTTCAATAATGACGCAAACGACATCCGGCATTGAACCTGTTTTTAGAATTTTTTATAAACGCAGACGCAAGGTTAATCCTACCGAAAAGAATGTAAACGTACACTTTGTCGATTCTGTTGGTGATGCCTGGGAAGAGTATTTTGTATTCCACCATAAATTCATGAAATGGCTCAATGCTAATGGGTATGATGTTAACGAGGTTAAGGAAATGAATGAAGATGATTTGAATAAAATCATTGAAAAGTCGCCCTACCATAAAGCAACCGCTAATGATATTGACTGGCTGGAAAAAGTTAAAATGCAAGGGGCTGTGCAAAAATGGGTCGATCATTCTATTAGTGTTACTGTTAATGTGCCTGAGGAAACTACGGAAGACCTCATAGGTGAAATTTATAAAACGGCATGGGAGGTAGGCTGCAAAGGTGTTACCGTTTACAGAGATAATTCCCGCTCAGGTGTCCTGATTAACGATAGTAAACAACATAAAAAGCCCTGCTTTACAGAAACATCAGCACCTACACGCCCCACTGTTTTAGAGGCTGCTATTGTCCGCTTCAATAATAACAAAGAAAAATGGATAGCAGTTGTAGGCCTGCTTGATAACAGACCTTATGAAATTTTTACAGGTCTGGCTTCCGATTTGGCTTTACCCGAATCAGTGGAAAAGGTACAAGTCATCAAAAACAAAATTAAAGGCAACACCAGATACGATATAAAATACATAGATAAATATGGCTACGAAGGCACACTGCAAGGACTTAACAGAACCTTTAGCGAAGAATACTGGAACTATGCGCGTCTCATATCTGGAATTTTGCGTCATGGCATGCCTTTAGCCTCTGTAGTTGATATTATTTCCAATTTAAAACTGGAGGAAGCTTCCATGAATACCTGGAAAAAAGGTGTTGAAAGAGCTTTGAAAAGATTTATCCCGGATGGTACAAAAGCTAAAAAAGAAAGATGCGCCAAGTGCCAGTCCGAAGATTTGGTGTATTCTGAAGGTTGCCTTAAATGTACCAGCTGCGGAGAGTCTAAATGCGGTTAGAGCATTTCTCCGCTAAAAGTTTGAATTATAATTCATTTTAGCTGAGACAGTTCTTAAAAATTGAGAAGAAACGGATAAAATTTACCAGCTTTTAAAAAAAACTCAATTTTCACTTGTTATTGATTTTCATATATCATAAAAAATCGCTTTTGTTTACTTGTAAATCATGGTGATATTTTATTATTTTTTATGATTTCTTGAAATAAAACATTATTTTTGCTTTCAGAGATATATTGGAGGAGGCACCTTAATGATTTACACACCAGAAAAGTATAGCATTCCGGATAAGCGCATGAAGCCTTTCATAGCGCCCGACGAAATTTGGAATTTTATTAAAAATACTAAAACAGACAAGCACAGGGTTCGGGATGTTATTTCTGCGGCATTAGATAAAAAGCGTTTGAGCCTTGAAGAGACAGCCGTGCTTATAAATGCAAATGAACCGGAGTTGATAGAAGAGATTAAAGAGGGTGCCAAAAAATTGAAAGTGAAAATATATGGCGATCGTATAGTTCTTTTTGCGCCATTATATGTGGGCAATCTTTGCACCAACAATTGTGCTTACTGTGGCTTTAAAGCAACCAATAAAGATGTCGAAAGAAAAACGCTTGAAAAAGATGAACTGATACGTGAAACAAAAGCACTGTTAAACAGCGGACACAAAAGATTGATAATGGTTTATGGTGAGCATCCGCGCTATTCTCCCGAGTTTATTGCCGAAACTGTTGAAACTGTTTACCGTGTTAAAGATAAAAATGGAGAAATACGCCGTGTTAATATTAATGCTGCTCCTTTTGATGTTGAGGGCTTCAGAAAGATACGTCAGGCGCGTATAGGAACTTATCAAATATTTCAGGAAACATACCATCCGGAAACGTATGACAAGGTCCATATGAGCGGTGTTAAGAAAAACTTTGAATGGCGCTTGACTGCTTTAGACAGAGCGCAAGAAGCAGGCCTTGACGATGTGGGCCTTGGTGTTTTATTAGGGTTGTACGACTGGCGTTATGAGCTTTTGGGTCTGGTACGGCATGTAAACCATTTTGAAGCCACTTACCATGTGGGACCACATACAATTTCTTTTCCCAGGATAAAGAATGCAACGAGACTTGACATTGATAAAAATTACAATGTAAACGACCGGGATTTTTTAAGAATGATTGCTGTATTGCGTCTGGCAGTACCTTACACAGGTCTTATTCTAACGGCACGTGAACCGGCTCATGTACGCGACGAAATATTGAGTTATGGCGTTTCGCAGATTGATGGTGGTACAAAGATTGAAATGGGTGCCTATAGCGAAAACTCTAATAAACCGCAAGACCTTAAAAAAGAACAGTTTCAAATAAATGATAACAGGTCACTGGCCGAAATTATGGATGAACTTATCAGTAATGATTATATCCCCTCATTTTGTACAGCTTGTTACAGGCTTGGTAGAACAGGAGAGCACTTTATGGAGTTTTCGGTACCCGGTTTTATTAAAAGATTTTGTACACCAAACGCTTTGCTAACTCTTGCAGAATACCTTGAAGACTATGCTGATGATAAAACGAAAGATAAAGGTTATGCTTTAATTGAAAAAAAAATTGCAGAGATTGAAGCTGCTAACCATAAAACCGAAAAACTTATTGAGAAAATTAACCTTGTGAAAAAAGGTAAAAGAGATTTATATTTTTAATCGTTGTTATGATACAAACAGTTGTTATTGGCATTTTAATAAAAGATAGAATTAAAGAAGCTAACCGTACTTTAAGAGTTTTGAGTGCGCATGCTGATATTATTTCCACACGTTTAGGATTCCATGAGGTTACTGAAATGGTTTGCAGCCGGGTTGGTTTTATTTTACTGCACATCAAAGGGGCACCCGGTAAATGTGAAAAGCTTATGGAAGAACTCAATGCTATTGGTGGCATTGCTATACAAACCATGACATTTGAATAGAAAATTAAGGCTTTATTCTAAAATATATATGAAATAAATGCTATCTTTGTAAAAAAATCATACACATGACACCATTAAAAAGATTACACAAAGAGTTTCAAAAGCTTAGTGAAAGTGACAAGC
>PXBB01000064.1 GCA_003565735.1 Bacteroidales bacterium | reverse complement strand
ATATATACATCTTTTTACACTGTGGCCACTTTTGCGGATATTCACCCATCTTGTCATTACGCATTGTGGCCCGGGCCCCGGGCTGCTTATTGGTAATGACAGCATCAGCCTTTGGCCATTAACAGGGCTTACCATGTCATGTGGCCGGTCAAGCCTCATAATGTGGCTGGTCAAGCCTCATAATGTGGCCGGTCAAGCCTCATAATGTGGCCGGTCAAGCCCGGCCAGTACATGGTCACCCGTGGGGGGATGGTGGCCGGTCAAGCCCGGCCATTACTACGAATAGAGGCATCGTCATAAGCACTAAATAAAACATTAAACTATACGGACTGCCCAAAGTAGCGATCTGAGGACCAATTGGCGGGGTCGGTATTGATATAATCCACGATGTTTTGGTAATCTTCGACACCTCTGATAATGTGGTCAAAAAAAGAACGATGCCATGAAAATTCGAACAATCCGGCTTTCCTGATTTTTGCGGTGGATAGGGTTTTATAGGCTCCGATTAGTTGCGATAAGGATAGTATTTTTCCGTATCTCTTTTTGAGTATGACATCAACAATTGCATGTACATGGCATGGCATAACGATGAAATTCTCCACGCTGACATATGGGTATTGCTGATCGATCCATTGCCATTGGCTTTGTGCAATTCGACCGAATGTATTTAAAATCAATTCCCCATCATCGATCTTGCTTAAGCAGCATTGCATATTGTCAACACAAATCGTCACAAAATAACTACCTCGCAACGAATAATTGAATTTTGACAGCCTTAGTTGTTTTCGTATTCGCATCACACTCCAATATTTCTCCTTAAATATTGAGCCCACTCCTAAAAGTCGAGCCCGTTGTTAGCACTAAAATTAATTAATATATATATTTTGCACAAATTTCATATTAAACAGTAATTATTTATAAGATATTCTTGTATATTTCAAATTAAATTATTATCTTTAGGCTGTTAATCAAACAGTTAAAATCATGTTCAAACAATCCATCCCCGTTAAGCAAACTGATCTTTTCAGCAGTGTTGCCGGCAATTTGACTGGCAAAACCAAAAAGCTGTATGATGACAAGAAAGCTTGGCACAACCTGTTTCGCACACAAGTTCTTCAACGGATTGACGAGACTCCTTACCAGGTGCTTTACAGCGACAGAATGGGTGCACCTAACGCCCCGATATCATTGCTTTATAGTATGATGGTCATCAAGGAATCCTATGGCTGGAGCGATGAGCAACTCTTTGAGCAATGTCGGTTCAATTTGCTGGTTCGCAATGCATTAGGTCTGGTTAACATCACTGATGAATTGCCGGGTGAGTCTACCTATTATCTTTTTAGACAACGCGTTCAGGAACACTTCAGGCTCACCGGGCAGGACCTTTTTCAACAAACCTATGATACGGTCACTAGTGCGCAAATCAAGGACTTTATGGTCAATGGCCGGAGTATTCGCATGGACAGTAAGCTCATCGGCAGCAACATTGCCTGGTATTCCCGTTATGAGATTGTACACAGCAGCCTCTGCCTGTTTTACAAAACCCTTGACAAGAAAGCACTTTCCTTGCTGGTCCGCCCTGAAAGACTTCAACTGGAGGAACTTTGCAAGGAAGAGGCCAACAAAACCGTTTATCGCTCAAACAGGAATGAAATAAAATCACGCCTAAAGGATATGGGAGGTTTGATTATCAAGATGTTGACATACCTAAAGAAGCGCAAGGACACAAAAGAGTACCAGTTGTTGCAACGTGTGTTTGATGAAAACTATGTTGTTGTTGACAAACTTAAAACCGAGTTGCGTGAAAACCAACAGATGACCTCCGACAGCGTTCAATCGCCCCATGATCCTGATGCAGCCTACCGCCACAAGGGTGATCAAAAGATAAAAGGCTACAGCGTCAATGTCACAGAAACCAACTCTGAAGACTCCCTTAATTTGATTACCAATACCATTGTTGACAAAGCCAATGTATCTGATGTCTCTTTTGTCCAGCCTGCCATTGAAGCAACCACGGAGCTTACAGGGCAGGCAGTTGAAAAGGTGTATTCCGATGGTGCCTACCAAAGCCCGGATAATGATGCGTTCTGCGATGGCATTGACATGGTGTTTACCGGCATGCAGGGCACACCCTCCCGTTATGAATTGGACTTAACAGACCAGGGGCTGATGGTAACAGACACCGATACAGGTGAAACAGTCCTTGCAACCAAAGCAAATAAAATCAAAAGCAGCAAAGAAGATCGGTATTATATACGCAATTCAGAAGGCAAAGTGGTATACTTTGGTCAAGCAGCCATCAGGGCATCCCGACTAAGACGAGAGATGCGACAACGACCGCAGGAGGAACTCCGAAAGCGAAATAATGTGGAGGCTACCATTTTTCATCTTGCCTTCCCCTTACGAAACAATAAAACCAGATACCGGGGCCTGTTCAAACAACAAGCATGGGCAAATTGCAGATGCTTGTGGATAAACCTGGTCAGGATTATGAAATTCGTGCAAAAAATATGTCAAAGAACGTTTGAATCATTGCTTAAACCAGCCATTTTGAGTGTGTCCGACACATATCATATGTTTGTAGTCTATATATGTATCAAAAAACAACCGGTTTTCGCAAGCATTATTTTTTTGTTCGTTTTAATCAATGTATAACCTTTTATAAAAATCCACTTATTGGAGTGGGCTCAATATTATACTTTTAAGTTTCCGAAAAGGGCGTTTTATTAGATTGTTTAACAGCGGATCAACATAGTATTGTTTAAATATACTTTT
>PXBB01000101.1 GCA_003565735.1 Bacteroidales bacterium | reverse complement strand
TTGCCCCTTCCGATAGTTATCGGAACCTTAAGGGTGTGCTGATTTTCAGCGACATCCACCCTTTAGGGCGGGGAAAAGATGTCGGTGAAAATCCAAAATAAGAGTTTTGAGACAGCCTCATTGAATATCATTCTATATTTTTTTCATTTGTTGAGCAGTTATATAATCCTAATTCTCAAGGGAATCAATATTAAGGAGGGTGTCAATGCTTAAACAGGGTATCCCATTGCGCAAAACAGATGATGTTATAAATTTCAACAACTTTAATAAAAAAAATTGTTTGTATGGCTCATGCTTATGAATAAAAACAGGACAAGATATTTTCACCCATAAAGTCTGGCATTTTTTGGGAGTGGTTAGCAGTCAGGAAGTAGTATAACACTAATTATGCTGTTGTGCAACAAAACAAAGTTTGTGCATACATCATTCATAAAATAGGAAAATGTATGGCTCAAAAAAAGTAAACTGAACTAGTGTCTTCTTTTAGGTCTTTCCAAAAGGGCTTTACGCGACAATTTTAGCTTGCCGGTTTTTTTATCGAAATCAATGAGTTTCACTTCTACCTCATCGCCATCTTTAAATCCTGCATCTTCAATTTTTTCAAAGCGTTTCCAGTCTATTTCAGAAATATGCAAAAGGCCATCTTTGTCAGGAAGAATTTCCACAAAAAGGCCAAAAGGCATGACGCTTTTGACCTTGCCTTTGTAAACTTCACCAATTTCCGGTATGGCTATGATGCCTTTAATTTTGGCTATTACAGCATCAATAGATTCTTTGTCCTCAGAAAAAATATCAATGACACCATATTCGCCAATTTCTTCAATAGTAATGGTGCAGGAAAATTCGCGCTGAAGCTCTTGAATTATTTTACCGCCCGGTCCGATAATAGCTCCAATAAATTCACGCGGGACAGTCATTTTAATTATGCGTGGCACAAAAGGTTTATAATCAGAGCGTGGTTTATCAATGACTTTATTCATTTCATTAAGAATATGCAGGCGTCCTGCTTTGGCTTGAGCAAGAGCTTTACTCAAAACATCATAAGACAGTCCATCCACTTTAATATCCATCTGGCATGCAGTGATGCCGTCTTCGGTACCAGTGACTTTAAAGTCCATATCGCCAAGGTGGTCCTCATCACCTAATATATCAGACAATATCGCATACTTGCCGGATGTTGTATCAGTTATTAAACCCATGGCAATTCCTGAAACAGGCTTGGTTATTTTTACGCCGGCATCCATAAGTGCTAAAGAACCGGCACATACAGTAGCCATAGAGGAAGAACCATTAGACTCCAGTATATCGGAAACCACTCTGATGGTATAAGGATTATTTTCGCTGTTTGGCAATACAGGTTTTAAAGCTCTTAATGCCAAGTTGCCATGCCCAATTTCCCTACGGCTTGTAAAACGCATCATCTTAACTTCACCGGTGGAAAAAGGCGGAAAGTTGTAGTGTAATATAAATTTACTTTTACCTTCAACAACAGCCCCATCAAGAACTTGCTCATCAAGCTTAGTGCCTAAAGTAGCAGTTGTAAGGGATTGGGTTTCCCCTCTGGTAAAGACAGCCGAGCCATGTGCAGAGGGTAAATAATCAATGCTACACCATACAGGTCTTACTTCGTCTGTTTTACGGCCATCAAGTCTAACGCCCTCATAAAGCACGGCATTCCTGACAGCTTCTTTTTCTGTCTCATGAAAATATCGCTTAACGAGCGGTTCTTTCTCCGACAACTCTTCCTCTGACAAACCTGCCTTAAATTCATCAAGGACGGCCTTAAAAGTATCAGTCCTTAAGTGTTTATCATCTATTTTGGCTAAAGCAATTTGGTAAAGCTTGTCATAACAAGATGCTTTTACCCTTTCTCTTAAGTCTTGATCATGAATTTCGTGGGAGTACTCTATTTTGGGTGATGCTTTAGATACACTTTGCCCTAATTCCATTTGCGCCTGACATTGTATTTTGATAGCTTTATGTGCAACTTCAATAGCTTCAAGCATTTCATTTTCCTGCACCTCTTTCATTTCACCTTCTACCATTACAATATTCTCCATGGTACCGGCAACTATCAATTCAATATCTGCATTAGCAATTTCATCCATTAAAGGGTTGATAACAAATTTTCCATCAATTCTGACCACTCTCACTTCTGAGACGGGTCCATTAAAGGGGATATTGGAAACACTAATAGCAGCCGATGCAGCCAGGCAAGCCAAAGCATCAGGAAGCACGTTTTTTTCCGCTGAAATAAGAGAAATCATTACTTGAGTCTCTGCATGATAATCATCAGGGAAAAGGGGTCTAAGTGCTCTATCTACATAACGCGAAACCAAAATTTCGTATTCCGATGGTCGGGCTTCTCTTTTGAAAAAGCCGCCAGGAAAACGGCCAGCAGCGGCATATTTTTCCTGATAATCTACAGATAGGGGTAAAAAGTCAACATTCTCAGAAGCCTCCTTTTTAGTTACTACTGTAGCTAATAACATGGTTCCACCCATTTTAACCACAACAGAACCGTTGGCCTGTCGTGCAAGAACACCAGTTTCAATATGGATATTCTTACCATCTTCAAATACAATATTTTTGGATATTTTTTGCGTTGTCATTTTTCTAATTATTCGATTATTATTAATACAAAAAAAGGCAATTCATATTAATTGCCTTTTGTGTGGTCTTACTTTCTGATGCCTAATTTTTTTATAATACTTCTGTATCTTTCAATATCGTTTTCTTTCAGATAGTCGAGAAGTTTACGTCTTTTTCCTACTAGCGCAACCAGAGAGCGTTCTGTTGCTTTGTCTTTTTTATTGATTTTTAAGTGCCCGGTAAGGTGCTTTATACGAAACGTAAATAAAGCAATCTGCCCCTCTGAAGAACCTGTATCAAATTCAGACTTACCAAACTCCTTAAAAAAACTCTTCTTAGTTTCCGATGTCAAATACATTTTATAGGATTTTAATTATATTTTTATTATCTGTTTCAAAACAAGTTGCAAAAATAATACTTTTTTTATAAACCACAACACCTAAATAAAATATATTTGTTTTTGTTATCTTTGTTCGGCATTTTGATATTAAGGTTAACAACTCATGTAATGGTTTTAGTTCAAACACACTTGCATATATTAGATTGGGGTTTTACAATTTTCCACTTATTATTCACGCTTTTTTGTGTATTCGGTTGGATTTTCAAAAAAACACGAATTCTTAATCTTGTTACTGTATTAATTACCGGTTTTTCATGGTTTGGGTTGGGCATATGGTATGGTTTTGGCTTCTGTCCTTTAACCTCATGGCACTGGAAAGTGCTCAGGAAGCTGGAGGTCTCACCTCTGCCCGATTCGTATATCAAGTTTTTAATTGACAGGTTGTTCAACACTGATATCAATGAAATATTTATAGACAATATGGTATTGATGGTATTTTTTGGTGCATTTTCAGCTTCTGTTATTTACAATCTTAAAGACTACAATAATAAGCTGAAACAAAAGGAAAAACAACAGCCTTAACCATTATTCAGGTTAAAGAATACCCTCCCGCAACAACAATTTTACAAACCAATGTCGAAGCCAATACGGAAAACAGGATTGCTGTAAGGCGTGTCCACTGTTTCATTTAAGTTATAAAGCACCATTAGGTAAATTGCCGAGTTACGTCCTACAAGTTGTGCATAACCTGCACCTACCAATACACTATGAACATTAAAACGCTTACCTGTATGCCTCATATTCAATGGGTCAAAATATTCAGTTTCAAGGCTTAGAAGCTCATATTCGCCATGTGCAAACAAAAAGTCAAGAAAATAGTAACGGCCAAATAATTTACCGCCATATATATCCGTTTGAAAATTAAACGCAGAAAAATTTGGGTCTTTATAGCTGTAATATTGATAAATGCCACCCACGCCTGCCATTATTTTATCAGTAAAACGATAGCCCAGTATGGGAGAGACATCTATAACAGTATAATTGCCAAACTGTAAACTCAGGTTTCCTCCTGTCACCAAGTTGCTTCTATCAAAGCCGCCCCCTTCTTGCCCATGTGTATGCGCATAAGATAAGCTAATGATTATTGTCGTCAATAGTATTTTAAATATATTCCTCATGTTTCAATCATATTTTTTGTGGTAAAATAAAAAAACAAACCACACATTGATTTTAAAAATAACGCTATAAAAAAAACTTAAGTATTTTTATCGTTAATAAATAAGGCGTGGGCTTTTACGAGTTTCTGCATAGGTGCAGCTAATATATCATTATCAACATCTGTAGTTAAACCGTGATTTAAAGCTGCCTGCGCCAGTTGTTCTCTAAAAATATAAGCTACGGAGCCTACATATCTGATTTTTAAGTCAGGTTTTTTTTGTAGATGCGTAAATAATTTGTCAAAAAAAAAATCAAACGCGCCTTTTACAAGTTTGTCGCAATAAGGATGCGCTATATTTTCGCTTAAAAAATATGTGAATGAAGCTAAAAAGCGACTGGGATAAGGTTTTGTGTAAGCTCTTTCCAAAATTTCCTTAGTGGTAATATGGTATTTATCATCAAAACGGCTTCTAAGATTTTTCGGTAAATTATTATTCATATAATCTGTCAGTAATACTTTGCCCATATAAGCACCACTGCCCTCATCGCCAAATAAATATCCTAAAGAGGGCACCGAAAAATCTATAGCACCATTATTATAAAGCCCTGCATTGGCACCTGTTCCAAAAATACAGATAATACCTTTTTCATTTCCAAAAGCTGCCATACCAGCAGCAAGCAGGTCTGTTTGAACTAAAATATGAGCCCGGGGAAAAAAATTTTGAAGCTGTGCTCCCATTTTTTGTTTCATAATATCTTCAGCGCATCCCGGGCCATAAAAAAACAAATGCCTTACAGCTTCTGTGTTAACACCACTAAAAGCACTTCTCAGCTCATCATACAACACATCAGCATCCGAAAAATACGGATTAATACCAGGTGATTGTAAACGTTTTATTTCATTTCCTTTATCATTACACAACACCCAGTCAGTTTTGGTTGATCCACTTTCTGCTATAAGCCACATCTTGTTTTAATGTTTATCATGCTTCATTCACAAAAATAAGTCTTTATTCATAACCAAAATAACTTTTCTTCATAAACTTCGGCCTTCAACATTCATATTTTTGGACATAAATTTCAAAAACAGGTCTTTAGCTTCTTTTTTCTTCGCATCGAAGTCATAACTGATGTTTTGATTAATATAGTTAAAGTACTTGCGGTCAGTTTCAATATCATTATCAGCTATGAAAAGCTTAACAGCCAAGTCCTTATTATTTATACCATACTCCAATGCTTGTTCAAAAAGATTGAGCGTTTTTTTGTCCACTTTACTATTTGCAACCCATACGGCAAAAACAAAAGGCAAACCAGTGAGATTGTGCCACATATCAAAAAGGTCATAAGTATAAGCATATCTCTGCCCCATTTGAAAACACTTATCGCCTATTGCCAATAGAGCCGTTTTTTTGGGAAAAAGCTCTTTTCCTGTGATTTTTTGTTGTTGTATATCCGGTTTAATGTGCCAGTAGTTATCTGCCAGAATTTTTATAAGATTGTATGATGTTAAGGAATCACTATCCACAATAATTTTATCAACATCTTCAATTTTAATATGACTGTACAGCATAACAGTAGCCACAGAATTTACCGCACCAATGCAATATTTGGTTATCACAGAGTAAGACATATTTAAATATGGCAGAGCTGCAATAGGAATAATGGCTATGTCAGCTTTATTTTTCGAGAAAACATCTGCACAAACTGCAGGTTTGCACAGGCATAAATTAAAAATGCCTTGAGCATCTTTGTAATTTCTTAAGCCAAAAACAAAGGGGTAACTATTCAGATAAGATACTGATGCCACATTAATAGATTTCATAAAATTAAGTGTTTCATATTGAATAATGGGGCAAAATAAAAAAAAATGTTGTTCGTAATGAAATTAATATTAATTTTGCAAACGTAAAATGGCGAGGTAGCTCAGGTGGTTAGAGCGCAGGATTCATAACCCTGAGGTCTCGGGTTCAATTCCCGATCTCGCTACAAGAGGCTGCCTCAAAAGGGCAGCCTTTTTCTTTGTTTTATATTTCAATTTTTAATCTGTCATAAGCAGGTTTTACAAAGTCCGGTAATTCTTTTTCAATATCTTCGTGTTTGCCCATCTGATGGCTGATATGTGTTAGGTAAGCCCGTTCGGGTTTTAGCATTAGAATCAGCTCCAACGCTTCCTCAAGAGTAAAATGTGATAAATGCTGCTTATGCCTTAGCGCATTAATTACCAATACCTTTATGCCTCTGAGTTTTTTAAGCTCTTTATCAGGAATAAAATTAGTGTCTGTGATATAAGCTAAGGGGCCTATCCTATAACCAAAAACAGGCATTTTATGATGCCATACATCAACAGGGGTAACAACGGTGTTTTTAAACATGAACGCTTGATTTTTCACTTCAATTAGTGCCATATCGGGTACTCCGGGATATTTATGAGCTGCAAAAACATAAGAAAAATCTTTACTTATTACCTTCAAGTCATGTTTTCGTGCATATACAGGCATGGCTTTTTTTTGGTAATAATTGTAAGCCCGCACATCATCCAGCCCGGCATAATGGTCTTTATGAGCATGTGTGATAAAAATAGCATCGAGGTTTATAATTTTTTCGCGCAACATTTGGAAACGAAAATCGGGCCCTGCATCAATTACAACGGAAAAAACTTCTGTTTCAATATGTACAGACGACCTCAAACGTTTGTCACGTATATCATCCGACATGCATGTAGCACAACGGCATGCAATTACCGGCACACCCATAGAAGTTCCCGTTCCCAAAAAAGTCAATCTCATAAGCATATTTTTTGGATTCCAAATATAGCTTTTTTCTGCTGATAAACACACATTATTTATCATAGCATCTGAAACAGAAAAAAATACGTTTAAAAAGTTTCTTTAGGATGGCTTCGTAAAAAAAGAAAGAGGCTACTTTTTATCAAAGCAGCCTCTTTTTTCATGAATGAGATAGGGAGTAAATCTATCCTTCTACTTCTTCTGACTCGTCACCGTAGTCGCCTTCTTCTTTTTCTTTAGCTACATCTTCAGCTTCTACTTCTTCAAATTCAATAACGTCACCTTCAGCAGCTACTTCGTCTGCTGTCATCTCATCAGTTGTTGGCTCTTCTGCAACTTGCTCCTGACTGGCAGAACCACATGCATAAAAGAAAAAAGTACCCGACAACAAGATTACAAATAATAAATTTTTCATAATTTTTTGTTAATTTATGGTTAAAAAATACTTTGGCAAAAATATAAAAAATTGTAATATAAAGACATGTAAATTATTTTTTTTTAAAAAAAAACCACCGCAATGTTTTTTGCGGTGGTTTTTTTATGAGAAAAAGGCGTTTAGTTTCGACCTTTCCCTGCTGTTCCTGCCGAAGCAGGCTCATCTTTTTTGTCACCACTACCTTTTCCAGCAGTTCCTGCTCCTTTTCCTGCTGTACCAGCATCGGCTGGTTTTTCTTCTTCAACTTCTGGCGTTACTTCAGGAACTTCAGGCTCAACAACATCTTGTTGAATAATTTCTGGAGTTTCTACTTCTTCTGTTTCTGGCTCTTCTGCCACCTCAGTTTCTGCCGGACCGCCACATGAGTATAAAACAAACGTGCCAGCAAACAAGAAAATAAATAATAAATTTTTCATAGTTTAATTAGTTTTTTATAGTTACAATTAAGTGCAAAGATATAAAAAAAAATAAAGACATCAATTTTTTTTATTTTTTTCCTGTTTTTAATCCTCTACCCTGAAAATTTTATAAGAATTATTAACCCTGCAGACCCATACAGAAAACCATTGATTTAGCCTGTATGCATTATAAACCATATACATTCACTGTGAGTTCAAACGAAATTCTTAAGCTTGTAGTTATTGCAATGTTGGATAAGTTGTCGTATTTTTTTTTAGAAAAAAATAAAAATGTATTTTTGTACATCAATAATAAAATATATCATGGCGTATCAAAACGAGCACTTACTACCTGGAATAATTGGCAGTTATTCATTAATTTTTGCTACATTATTTGCTATTGTAGCAGGCATTTCATTCATTATATATAACCGTAGCAGTCAAGATATCGAAAATAAACATCTATTTTCATTTGCAAGAAGCTTATATATTTCTCATTTTATACTTTTATTATTAGCTACTGCTGCTTTATACTACATTATACTAAATCACTACTTTGAGTACAGCTATGTTTGGCGTCATTCTTCAAAAGGAACGCCAATAGAATATATTATATCATGTTTTTGGGCCGGACAGGAAGGCAGTTTTCTTTTATGGATTCTTATACAAAGTATAGTGGGTCTTTTTTTCTTAAACCGTTACCGAAATTACACCCCTATAGTTCTCGCTACCTTTTCGTTTGTACAATTTATATTGTTATTAAACATCATAGGTATTAAAGTGGGAGATTTTCAATTAGGTGCCAGTCCATTTTTCCTGCTAAGAGATGTGATGGAGGACCCATTGTTTAAAAATCCTGATTATCTTAAATTTATTACAGACGGCAATGGTCTTAACCCTTTACTATTAAACCCCTGGATGGTATCTCATCCTCCGCTGATTTTTATTGGATATGCTTTAGCATTGCCGCCGGCAGCATTAATTATTGCAGGTCTCGTAAACAAAAGCTATGCAGTTATACTTAAGCCGGTTATTAAATGGCTCTTATCGGCTATAATTTTTCTGGGTTTAGGTATTATTGTGGGTGGTGCCTGGGCTTATGAATCCTTGACATTTGGAGGTTTCTGGGCCTGGGACCCCGTAGAAAACGCCTCTTTAGTTCCATGGATGATTATGATAGCTGCGCTACATTTGCTTATAATGGTAAAGAGAGGAAAAAATTATCATATACCTTCTTATATTTTAACAATAGCTTCTTTTTGGTTTGTTATATATGCCAGCTTCCTCACGCGTAGTGGTGTCATGAGCGACACTTCAGTGCACTCCTTCAGCAAAGAAAGTCATTATACATTTCAGCTGCTTGCCTTATTATTTATAACCATAGCTGTGCCGGCTTTTCTACTTATTAAACGCTTTAAAGACTTACATAAAAAAGAAGACAACAGCCTGTTTTCCAGAGAATTTTTGGTTTATGCAGGCAGTATATTTTTGGTGCTGTCGGCTTTTCAAATAATTTTTTCAACTTCTATTCCTGTTATAAATATCATTTTTGGCACAAATCTAGCCCCGCCACTTCAGGTTGAAGCTTTTTACAATACCTGGCAACTCCCCTTTGCTGTTATTTTTTGCATACTTATAGCTTTTACACAATACTTGTATTATGGTAACAATAATGTCGCTTTTACCTTAAAGAAAATGCTGTTACCTCTTTTTTTAAGTACAATCCTTACCATAATTTTGGCATGGTTTCTAAAACTATTCAACATATCATATATAGCCTTGCTATGGTCTGCATGTCTTTGTAGTATTTTTTCGCTCGATGCTTTACTACGGTTTTTCAAAACTACAAGCAATAAAACAGCCGTAATAACCCATTTGGGTTTTGGTATTTTTATAACCGGGGTATTAATAACCTTTGCCAATAAAGAAGTGCTTACCAAAAGCAGACAAAGCGAAAGCATCATGCTTGTAAAAGACAAAGCTGTTGTTAAAGATGATTTTACAATAACATATAAGCGAAATGTTCAGATAAACAACAGACTGTACTTTTTAATAAATATGCAGAAAAAACTGAATAATAATGCAAAAGAACACTTTACCTTAACCCCCCATATCATTTTAAATGAAAATATGGGAAACGTTTATGAACCTGCCATTAAAAAGTATTGGCATCAAGATCTCTTCATGTATATTACCTACGTCGATCTTGAGGCTATCCAATCTGGTGAAGACTTTATTTTGCAAGAAACTCTTAACATCAAGCTACACGATACCATTCATTTCTCCAACACATACCTGTATCTCGATAGTATTGGGCTGCAAGGCAGCACAAAAGAAGATATTATCAATGATCTTCGTTTAACTGCACGCGTCATGGTACACAATCCCTTTGGAAAAGATTATTTGTTTAAGCCCACATATAAAATATTAAACAACAGGGTTTTTTATGAAGATGCTGTTAATGAAGAGTTGGGTATTAAAATCCGCTTCAGCGATGTTTTAGATCAAGAAAAAACCATACAAATTCAAATTTTTGAGGCTTATACAGACTTTGTCCTCGTAAAATTGGTACGCTTTCCGTACATAAACCTCATGTGGTTTGGTGTATTTATATTATTTTCGGGGCTATTAATGTCGCTTATTAAATATTTTAAACCTCACCGGGCAAAAAGCTAAAAGAGCTACCACTAAGAGTTACCAGTAATTATTTAATAATTGAAACTGTTCCTGCATATTTATATGTCTCACCGTCATTGTCTGACAACATCACAATCCATATAAAAGTACCATTATCAGGAATCACGCCTGTAGTTCCAATTCTTCCATCCCATGGCCTTGTATAACATTTAGTTTTATAAACCATATTGCCACCTCTGTCGTAAATAAACATTTCAAATGGCAAGCCCAGCACTTCAAGTGCTTTAGGAATGAAGTAATCGTTAATCCCATCTCCGTCAGGTGAAAATGCATTTGGAGCCATCAAATCAAACACATCAGCGAATTCAATTTCTACCATCTTACTGTTTTTACACCCAAAAGCATTTTCTACCATTAGTTCAACCTGATATGTAGTGTTTTCATGTACAAAATAAACATGTGCCGGATTTGGCTTATAAGAAAAACGCCCATCGCCAAAACTCCACTTCCACTGAGTGGCATCTAACGACCTGTCTAAAAATGAAACCTGAGGATATCCAAAAGTCCTTTGGTTGATGTCGAAATCAAATTTTGCTACAGGCAGGCTCTGTATTTGCATGTTATATACAGCATCCAGTTGCATCTCCTCATCACCTTTAAGCAACAAACTAACCTCATACACGCCCGGATCCTCGTAAACATGAGTAGGGAATATTGTATTTGAGAAATGTCCATCGCCAAAACTCCATTCGTAGCTGTAGTTGTGATTGATAATAGAAGGTGAAAAACGAACCTCTTCACCAGCACAAACTGTAATTTTGGAAGATTCTATGGTTAGATTGTAAATAAACTTCTGAAGTTGCTCCCATGCTTCTTCACTGATATCCTTTATATAATCAATATCTTTTACATGTGCTTTAGGATAATCTTCAGTTTTTTGGCTTTTATCAACAATTTCTTTTCTTTCTTGAATTGGCTCTTCAGCAATTTCCTTTTGGTTTTTGGGGTGTGTTTCCGCTATGTCTTTTGAAATGTCTTTCAAAGGCTTAGATTGCTCAGGAGAAACAGAAGCCGACTCTGATTTATCAATGTGCAATTCATTATCTACCGTATCGACAGGTTTTTCAATTATTATTTCTTTTTCTATGAGTTTATGTTCTGATGTATAATTGAAAAACCAATACAATGTGATGACTGAAACTATAACCGCTGCGACAGATAAAAATTTAGCCGTCTTTAAGTAGCGGGCTTTTTTAAGAGCCGTGTCATAGTTTTTCTCAAAGCCTTCCCAATCGCTCGACTTATTGTCGGGCGTATAATCTTTGAATATTGACCTGATATGGTTTTCAAATATTTTTGATTTCGATTTTTCCATATTTTAATTCGTAGTAATTCTTAATAAGTTTTTGTAGTTTTAGTTTAGCTCTAGCCAGGTTTGATTTTGAGGAGCCTTCACTAATATCTAACATTTTCGCAATTTCTTTATGAGAGAAACCTTCAACAACATAAAGGTTAAAAACTGCTCTGTAAGCAGGTGATAAAGACTGTACTTGTTGTAGAATTTCATCACTTGTTAATTTTTTTAGCTTTCCCATTTCGCTGTCATCATAGTCGTCAACTTCCTGATGTGTTTTTAAATTCTGCTCAAGCATTAGACCATCTGTAAAAAAAACTCTTTGCTTACGCATCACATCAATAATATTATTTACAATTATCCGTCTTAACCAACCTTCAAATGAGCCTTTAAAATCATACTTTTTAAGCCTCATAAAAGCTTTGATAAAACCATCCTGCAAAAAATCTTTGGCCAAATCTATATGGCCTGCATACCTTATACACACGCCTAACATTTTACCATAAAACATTTCATAAATCAGCTTCTGATGCTTCCTATCACCCCTTTGGCACTTTCTAATAACTTCATCTAGCTGATCAGGCGTGTAACTTTTCATCCGTTTATTTTTCAAAATATAGACGCATTTTATACAAAAGGTTGCTTTATTGTAAATACGTGTGGGTGCTATTGCAAACTAATATGACTATATGATAT
>PXBB01000115.1 GCA_003565735.1 Bacteroidales bacterium | reverse complement strand
CGGCGCTGACAGCCTGTGGGAAAGTGGCCCGCTGATTAACAACCCCGGTTTTGGAAGCTCCGGTTTCGATGCTTTTCCTGCTGGTGAAGTGAGACCTGATGCATCATTTGGCCATTTTAGGAGTTTAAGGCACAGGTTCACATACTGGACAGCTACCAACGGGCCGGATGCGACACCCCCACCCCAACCGCCTTACTTCCCAGCAAATATGGCTGTTGTAAGATCTATGAGTAATGCAAGCACTACAGGACAAATCAATCGTGGCGCCCTCGAGCCCACTTGGGGTTTAAGCCTGCGCTGTGTGCGGGATTAGGTTTGGGAGGGGCGGCGCAGCCGCCCCTCTTTCCCCCCCCTCCCCCAACAGTCCCCGTATCATACCGATGCGTACCGTTGCAAACGGTACAAAGAGGAATCTGTTATTTGGTTTTGAAATTTGACACTTCCAAAACGCTGTCATTGTAGTGATTGACATATAAAGCGTTACGTAAGTTCTGTAAAAAGCAGCTTAGTAAAAAAAAAGTTTTATTTTTATGCTTTTAAAAAAATATATATGAAACTGCCCAAATTATCTGATATCATATCAGCACAATCTATTTTAAAAGATGTTGTAAAGAACACACCATTGGAGCACAGCAAATCGTTTTCGGTGATGTCTGGTGCTCAAGTATATTTGAAGCTCGAAAATTTTCAGTCAACGGGTTCTTTTAAGGTTAGAGGGGCTTACAATAAAATTTTCAACTTAAGCAAAAGAGAGCAGAAGAATGGTGTGGTATGCGCTTCAGCCGGAAACCATGCCCAGGGAGTAGCTTATGCTGCTCATCGGCTACAAGTAAAAAGCAAAGTTTTCATGCCTATTTTTGCGCCTCCGCTTAAAGTCATTGCGACCAGGAATTATGGTGCCGAAGTTGTTCTCAAAGGGGATTCATTCAATGATGCCTACGACGAGGCCAGAAACTACATCAAGAGCAGCGGCTACGTTTTTGTTCCACCATTTAACGACCCACACATTATATCGGGTGCCGGAACCATAGGCCTCGAAATATTTAACGTTTTTCCTGAAGTCCACGATGTTTTTGTTCCCGTAGGCGGTGGTGGTCTTATTGCAGGGATAGCCATAGCCCTGAAAAGCCTAAATCCAAAAATTAGAATTATTGGCGTGGAAGCTGAGGGTGCACAAAGCATGAAGTTGTCGTTAGAAAAAGGCACACTGCATACACTTAAAAGTGTTCATACCATAGCTGATGGAATAGCAGTTAAATCGCCGGGGCCCATTAATTTTGAAGCGGCTCAAAAATATGTTGACGACATCGTTACCGTCAATGATGCAGAGATTGCCCAAACTGCTTACACCCTTTTGCAACGTGCAAAAATACTGGCAGAACCAGCTGGAGTGGCAGCAATGGCAGCCGTTCTCTTTAAAAAATGTAATATTAAGGGAAGAAATGTTGTGCCTGTAGTAAGTGGTGGCAATGCCAATATGAGCATTCTTGAACAAATACTCGATAAAGGTGTTATGGAGGAAGGACTCAGGGCCCGCATTGCTGTTCTAATCCCTGACCAAGCCGGCATGCTAAAAACCGTTATGTCGATTCTCGAATTAAAAAGAGCCAGTATTCATGATATTTACCACGAACGTTCAACAACCAGTGTTCCCGTTGGTTATGTGATGGTTACCATTACATTTAACCTGCAGGATACCATGCAACTGCCGGATATTCTAAAGGAAATTGATAAATACGGGTTCCGTTATCAAATTTTAAAGTGATCTTCTGTTTTGCACACTATATTAACTCTCAAAAAATAGCATACAGATTATCAATTGGCCGAGAAATTTATATTTCACACTTACATGCCGCCACAATAAGTTTTTTAACTTTAAGTGTGCAATATATGCATTTCTCTGTATTCTTTAACCCGTCAGGAGTTTATATAAAGGTCTAAAAGGCCTTCCGGCGTTGACACATATAAAAGCTTTTTATCATGCTCCAGGCTTTTGACATATTTGTCGTTATAAGGGATGAGAATTTCGTTTTGGCTATTATCAAAAACCTTAAGAACTTGATGGCCAGGGTAATCTATTACAGCATTAACTACACCTACAAGACCTAAGTTAACATCCCAAACGCTGTAACCTTCGATAGCCTGAGTGTGTGTATTGAAGTCTTTTTTAACCAAAAGTTCTTCGGGCAAAAAAATATCTTTTTGTCTGAATTTTTCTGCTTCCAGCTGCGTGTTTACATCTTGCAATTTGACAATACAGAGGTTTTTGGTTTTATAGGTACATTTTTCAACAAAAAAAGGCACCAATGTTTGCTCAATATTTACAAACAAAGTACCTTTCATGTTTATCTTATTAAAAACAAAAGTATTCAAAAAGCCTTTAAAACCATGAGGCTTGGTAAAATGACCTATGAGGTGGTAACCATCCACAAAGCTTTTTTTTGTAATGAATAATTTTTTTATAAATGTTTTAGAAGCTGTTTTGCTATTTTCATACGCTTAGAAGGCATCTAAAAAAACAAGACATTATTTATTCTTTTTTATCTGCTTCACTTTTTTCTTCAGCCTGTTCGCTTTTTTCTGCATCATCGTTCTTTTCTTCTGCATTATCCTCAGTAGCGGCTTTTGCTGTTTCTTGTGTTTCTTGTGTTTCAGTGTTTTCGGCGGGTGCTACATCAGCGGCTTTTTCAGCTGTGTTGTCAGCGTCATCTTCAGGTGCTTCGGAGGATTCGGCACTGGCTTTTTCCTCTGCTTCTTTTGCAAGCTTGGCTAATTTTTCGTTTTGCTTTTGAATACGCGCTTCATTGACTTCTTTTTCCTGGTCTAAAACTTTCTTTTTAGCTTCTTTTTTAGCAAGCTCTTTTTCTTTAATTTTGTTTAAAATACGCTCTTGCTTTTCTTCGTACCAGGCATTAAACTTGGCTTCTGCTTGTTCTTCTGTTAGCGCGCCTTTTTTGACACCTTTGTATAAATGTAATTTGTACATAGCGCCTTTGTACGACAAAATAGCCTTAGCAGTATCGCTGGGCTGGGCTCCATTTTGAAGCCATTGAACGGCTTTGTCAATGTTCAAATGAATTGTTGCAGGCTGTGTTAAGGGGTCATAACTGCCAATTTTCTCAATACTTTTTCCATCTCGGGGTGCACGACCATCCGCAACAACAATGAGGTAAAAAGGACGTCCTTTTTTACCAAAACGTTGTAATCTAATTCTTACAGGCATAATACTTTCTTTAAAATTAAGTTAATAAAATTGAGGTGCAAAGATAGTATTATTTTTTAAATATGTTATCTAATTCTGTTTTTCTTAAAAAAATATGTAATTTTGCAGCATGAAAGTAAAAAAGCAGTTTTTCGGTTTTCTGTTAGGGCTGGTAGTTTTTGTTATTGTGGGCAGTGGCTGTAACAACCACCGTAAAGTTCTCAAGAGCGACGACCCGGAATTCAAATATGAAAAAGCCGTTGAGTATTACGAGAAAGGTGATTATTTTCGTGCTATTCAATTGTTTAGTGAATTACAAACCTATTTTCGGGGAACACAACGAGCTGAGGAAATATATTATTACTATGCTTATGCGCATTACGGTCAGGGCAACTACATTTTAGCCAGTTATTTTTTCCAGAATTTTACACGTACATTCCCACGCAGCCGTTTTGCTGAAGAAACCATGTTTATGGCGGCCTACTGTCAATACCTGGAGGCCCCTAAATACAGCCTTGACCAAACCAACACAAGAAATGCCATAAACGGCATGCAAGCCTTTATCAACAAGCACCCTGAAAGCGAGCGTGTTGCCCAGGCAAACGAACTTATTGACAAATTAAGGGCAAAACTTCAAAGGAAATCTTTTGAAAATGCCCGCTTGTATTTAACCTTACAGCATTTTCCGGCAGCCATCAGCGCTTTTCAGACACACCTTTTTGACTATCCGGACTCTGAATTCAAAGAACAAATCTTTTTTCTAACCTTTAAAGCACATTACCTGTTTGCATCTAAAAGTGTTGAAGCCCGTCAGAAAGAACGTTTCTCACAGGCTTTGGATGCCTACAACATATTTGCTGTTAACTATCCCGAAAGCATTTATATGAGAGAAGCTCAGACATACTATAATGCTACTAAAAATGCACTAGAAAGTTTTAAAAACTAAATATTTTTTTATTTATGGACTATAAAAAAATTAAAACGGAAACCACTACTATTACCCGTGATATTGATGAAATATCGGGCAAAACAGGTAATATCTACGAATCCGTAGTTGTTATTGCTAAAAGATCCAACCAGATTGGTGTAGAAATCAAAGAAGAGCTGGATGCCAAGCTTGAGGAATTTGCTACCAACACAGATAACTTGGAAGAAATTTTTGAAAACAGAGAACAAATTGAAATTGCACGCTATTACGAGCAACTTCCTAAACCAACACTCATAGCCCTTCACGAGTTTTTGCAAGACCAAATTTATTTTCGCAATCCTACAGCTGAGGAAATTGAAGACGAAAGTCTCTGATTGTTAAAAAATGATGCTTAAGTCATGTTTAACAACAAAAACATTATCGTTGGTATTAGCGGTGGCATTGCTGCCTACAAGTCGGTAAACCTGATAAGGCTATTGATAAAAAATGGTGCGCATGTCAAAGTTGTTGTCACAGCTAATGCTTTGCAGTTTGTCACAAAAGTAACCTTAGAATCCATTTCACAACACAAAGTGTACAGTGATGTCTTTGACGCAGAAAATGATTACACTACTGCTCATGTCTCTCTGACAGACTGGGGCGATATGTTTGTTGTTGCTCCTGCTACAGCCAATATCATAGGAAAGTTTGCCTCAGGCATAGCAGATGATGCCCTTTCAACCTCCTTGCTTGCCTTTGATAAAGACATTTTTATAGCCCCGGCAATGAACTGCAAAATGTGGGACAATTTTGCTGTTCGTAAGAACTGCTATTATTTAAAAGAAAACGGTATTCATTTTATTGAGCCTGAAAGTGGTTTTCTGGCATGTGGTTATGATGGCAAAGGGCGCATGGCCGAACCGGAAACTATTGTCGCATCTCTTGAAAACTTTTTGAATAATAACAAAGCATTGATTGGTAAAAAAGCAATGGTTACGGCCGGCCCTACTTATGAAGCTATAGACCCGGTACGATATATCGGTAATCATGCCAGTGGACTTATGGGATTTAGTCTTTCTGAAGCATTAGCTGATGCCGGAGCAGAAGTAACATTGATAAGTGGCCCTACAAAACTTAAAACCCATCACAAAAACATCAACACAATAGCTGTTGTAAGTGCTGAAGAAATGCTAAATGCATGTCTGGAGCATTTTCCTGAAAATGACATTACTGTTATGGCTGCTGCTGTTGCCGACTATAAACCCGCTGCCTTCAGTAGTCAAAAAATAAAAAAAAGCCGTTCCGTTTTATCTGACTTGCCTTTAGTTGAAACAACAGATATCTTGAAAGAATTGGGTAAAATAAAAAATCAAAACCAACTGCTGGTTGGCTTTGCCTTAGAAACTGAAAATGAAACTGAGAACGCTTATCGAAAACTAAAAGAAAAAAATTTGGACTTTATAGTACTCAATAGCCTTAATTGTGAAGGTGCAGGCTTTGGCACCCCCACTAATAAGGTTACCATTATTGATCATTTAGAAACGGTACCCTACGAATTAAAAAGCAAAAAAGATGTTGCTGTTGACATTGTTAATAAAATTTGTAAGTCATTTATCAAATAATAAAATCAGTTTTTGTGTGTTATAAATAAAAAATGATACTATGCTAAAAACTCTTTATACCATTGCGTTCATAATCTTTTTTTCGGCATTGTTGAAAGCACAAGAGCTCAATTGCAATATTCAAGTTACAGCGCCACAGGTAGCCGGCACCGATAGGGCTGTTTTTGAAACACTGCAACGCGATTTATACGAATTTGTTAACAACAGGCAATGGACGAACTACAATTTTACTATGGATGAACGTATCGAAGTAAACATGCTGATTACGATACAGGAAAGAATTTCTGCCGACGAGTTTAAGGGGACTATGCAAGTGCAAGCCAGGCGTCCGGTTTTCAGGAGTTCATACAACACTACCTTGTTAAACCACGTTGACAATGATATACATTTCAGGTACATAGAACACCAACCATTGGAGTTTTCTGATAACACACACACTTCAAACCTGACATCGCTCATAGCTTTTTATGTTTATCTGGTTTTAGGTCTTGATTTTGATTCTTTTTCTTTAAACGGGGGTACGCCATTTTTTGAGAAGGCAGAAGCTGTAGTTATCAATGCGCAAAATGCTCCTGAGCAAGGTTGGAAAGCTTTTGAAAGTCAGAGAAATAGATACTGGATTATTGAAAATCTTCTTAATCAACAATATGCACCCATAAGAGAAGCCATATACAAATACCACCGGCAGGGACTTGACCGAATGCACGATAATATTGAAACCGGCAGAGCTTCTGTTGTGGAAAGCATAGAACTGCTTCAGCGCGTTCACAGACAAAGACCCAATTCGTTTTTGATGCAAGTTTTTTTTAATGCCAAAAGTGATGAGTTTGTGAATATCTTTTCTGAAGCCCCACCAATGGATAAGCCACGTGTTGTTAATATGCTTAGAGAAATAGACCCTACCAACACCAGCAGGTACCAGCAAATACTCTCACAACAATAACTTGCCTTGTTAACTGCTCAGAACACTTAAAAATGAATCATATGCAATTAACAATTAAGTGTCAATCCATCATCACTTAAAAGAAACTTGAAATTTTGTTGACATTTTGTAAAACAGCAGCACATGGATTTTCGCACCTGTATCGAGAGACTTACAAAGGAGCTTCAAAAGGAATTACCCGGCAGTAGAGCACATCAAATAATGATGCCTTTGGGACGTCAAATTCCCAACCCGGAAACATTTGACAGCAGAAATGTCAAAAACAGCAGCGTTGTTATTTTACTATACGAAATACAAAACCAGATATATTCGGTACTGATTCAACGCCATATATACAATGGTGTACACAGCGGTCAGATTGGGCTCCCCGGAGGAAAAACTGAAGCTTCTGACACATGCTATACGGACACAGCACTTAGAGAATGTCAGGAAGAAGTTGGCATCGCACCTCATCAAGTTACAGTCATTGGACAACTCAGCCCCATATATATACCCCCCAGCCATTTTATGGTTTATCCTGTGCTGGGCTTTTTAAAATCGCCTCCCACTTTTATGAAAAACAATTACGAAGTCAAAAAACTTATTACGTATAAAATAAATCTTTTGGAAAAAAGAAATATTAAAACAAAAGTTTTTCATGGCCACAATTACAGTATTCAGGCACCATATTTCGATATCAACGGGCAAGCTGTCTGGGGTGCTACAGCTATGATATTAAGCGAATTCATGGAGGTGCTAAAAAAAATAAAAGCAAATTCTTAAAAAACTACTGTTTAATAAACCTGTAGGTTTTTAATCCGCCTGACACATGCAAAGCAACTGTATAGATACCTGTTTTAAAAGCACTAACATCTAATGTCGTTAATGAGTTGTCAACTTGTTTTAGCATAAGACTTCTTCCTGTTACATCAAAGACCTCGACTGTAGAAATAGCACTTTGTGCTTCTATATAAAGGATGTCTTGAGCCGGATTGGGATATAAACGGACTATTGTTTCTTCATGCTTTTCCAGCCCACTTACCAGCGCACCCAATTCAATAAGATATGCTTCCATTACATGACCTGTAACTGAATTTTGAACAAATACGACAGCGCGCATATTTTCAGCTACATAATCACTTTCTAATTCTAATTCAAAAGAATGGCTCACGGTGGAGTCGGTAGAAAAATTTAAGGGTGTACCTAACGGACCGGGGTACATTTTTCTAAGCACATTTTTCACCTGAGTTAACCCAAACCAATTTTGAGGAATATCCGTTTCTGTTAGAGCAACCATCAAACGCATCTCATCGTTAAAATATGCAAAGGTTTCAGTAACCTCCACATCAAGATTAAATTTGTAAGGGTAAGATGATATATTACTTACCTGAGCATCAATAGTGTAAAGAGTTGGAATACTTTTATAATTATCGTAGAAATTTTCATAATAAGATCTCTGTTGTGCTACATTTTGAAAAGCCCCGGCAAAACCCATCATCCCATTAATGATTGTTGCAGGATAGCCAAATGAACTGCCTCCGAAAAATAAAGGACTATAAAAAGAGGCTCTTGCATTTGTAATAGGAGTCTCGTAACTATCACCGCCATGATATTTTATCACAGCTATATCTTGCCCGTCATTTTCCATTAAGCTCAATGCCCTGGCAGCTGTTGGGCAATGAGTGCACCATGTTCCGGTAAACACTTCGAAAAGCACCAAAGAGCGTGGATTGCCTCCTTGAATATGCACTTGAACCGGCCCTGCCGGTGCAGCAGAACCCATAGTGTGTCCATAAAAAGCCATGACCTGATATGAATAGGTGTTGGGATACACATTTAAATCGGTATAAGTGGTATCTGTTACCATGTCAACTATTTGTCCATCACGTACCACAGCATAACTCAGTGGCGTATCGCTTAAAGGAGGACTCCAGGTCAAAGCCACATCATTATCATTGACGATTTGATAAGCTAGGTTTCGTGCCTCTTGGCCTATAGCAACTTGTTCAATAATAAAATCATCGATAAAAAACTCAGGCGTCCCATTCTGGCTCCATGCATAAAAATTAAGCGCATTCAGGCGGTTGATACCGGAACCGTCATTAAAAGTACCCTGACTCCATTGATATGCATGTATCAGCGTATCGTTAATGTATATATCTGCCCAGTCGTTATCCATATCAACAAAATGTTGCATTTTTAGCCAGGTGTCACTCTGATAAGTATGCGTTGCAGCCTCTGCTCCTCCCCCATCAATTCTTATGTTGTTGTTTTGAAAGAAAACCTGCATACCCCATACATTATTTGAGCCGGTAGTGCTGAAATTTTGCATCAAACTATAGTATGCTTGACGCCCCGATGGTATGTATATATAAAATTCGATTCTATAACGATTGTCGGTCAGAACGCCCACTTCAAGCACGGCATCATTATTAGCTGCAACACGCACAGCATTATTTCCTGAAAATGATTCCGCATCTGATACCAAAGGGTCTTCGTTAGTACCGGCTGCACCTGTCCATGTATCCCAAAAAGTAGATTGCAGTGCAATGCCTTGTCCAGTAGTGTAACTTTCAAAATCGTCTTCATAGATCACCTGAGCTGTTAAAAAGAACGGAAGCATCAAGAAGATAGCTGTAAAATGTAATGCTTTTTTCATATGTAATAAGTTTTAAAATTATACCCAAAATTAATACTTTTAGTAAATAGTTTTATCAAAAATGATTTTTTTTTCACAACAAGTGAAAAATAAGGTGTTAAAGATTTGAAACAACACACATTTTAATAGATTTCGAATTTTCTTATGGGCTAATATCAGCTTCGATTATGCCCGGCTTTTCTTTATTTGAACCTGAGAGAAAATGAATATCACTTAAGCTGCTAACAAACGCTGATACAAAGCCGATTATTAACGGGGCAGTTGTTAACATAAATTCAGAAAAACTATTCTGACACCCTTCTGGGCTTAGGAAACAAGCGTCTTAGGATACTGCGTCTTTTCAAAGGCTTATCAAATATAATATTAAGGTTATTTTCGGCTGCTAAATTATCCGGCCATAACTCTAATGCTTTAAGATATTCTTGAACGGCAGCTTCATAATCTGATTGGTGACGGAAAATAATACCGCGATTCGTATGGCTGACAGAAAGGCGTCTTTCTGTCTCATACTGACTTTCAACAATATCTCTGCTTCTCCTGTTAATAAATCTAGACACATTTCTTCCTTTAAAAGCTTTATCTTCTTGTGGGAAATATCTAACAAGTTCATTTTTAATTTGTTCTTCTGTTTTGTTTTTCCACTTTGCCAACCATTGCTTGTAAATTTTAATACTTTTATCGGCATTATACATTGCCAATTCAAGCAAAGAATCGGCAGCAAGAGCATCCGAAAGTTCCGGATTTATAGCCATAGTGATATAAGCTGCTGCTCTGTTGTTGTAAAGAACTCCAACTTCGTAAGAATTCTTATAGTGGGGGATTTTCGAATATATGCTTTGAATACTATCTAAAAGTGAGAAGACACTGTTATAGTCGGCTTCTTGTGCCATTTCGTTATATTTATCATATAATAAATTAGCTTCAACTATACGCGGGTCAACTGATTCATTTTCGTATTTATAATAGAAGTGGGCTATTACAAATGCTAAAACAAAAAGAGTACTCATAAAAATTATGAGTACTCTTGTTTTTCGATTTTTTAATATGCTCATTTATTGTGAATGTACTTGTTCTACTAAAAATTCGCGAACTTCTATTGGCGTTGGCTTGCTCAATTTCGACACAATTATATTTGTTAGAATGGCTACTGGCGCGCCAAACCAAGCAAAGTACCATGCACCGAGATAGTAGTTGATAAAATCTTGATAAGGTAAAACAGCTCCCATCTTGCCTCCAATAAAATAAGTTAGAGAGATAGCTGAGACAATACCTCCGGCAATAAGTCCACCAATAGCACCTGACCTGTTTGAGCCACTCCACCAGATTCCTAACAGGAATAGTGGAAATATAGTACAACCCGCTAATGAAAAAGCCAGAGCTACAAGCTCTGCAACGAGTGCTAATTCTAAAAGGGCTATAAGAGCCACTATAACAGCCATAATAATGGTACCAACTCTGGCAACCATCAATTGTTTTTTGGCTGTAGCTTCTGGATTGATAACCTTTACGTATAAATCGTGCGAAAAAGCTGATGCGCCTGTTACCAAAAGGCCTGATGTAGTTGAAAAAGCGGCTGAGACTCCACCGGCTGCGAGTAAGCCAACAATCAGGGGATGAACATTACCGAGCTGGGCAGTATAAACGACTATGGCATCTACTGCGAGAGTTCCTACTTCATAATTAGCGGCCAATATTTTTCCAAATGCTGCATAAACAGGAGCAGTCCAGTATATGATACAGATAAAAAACAGGCCCCACACAACAGACCAGCGTGCATCTCTTGGATTAGGTACAACATAAAAACGTTGAATAACATGTGGCAGACCAGCCGTTCCAATCATTAGAGCAAATACAATAGCCATCCATTGGAAAAAGGTGCCTCCTGATGATTCTGCCCAAGGCATGGCGTATTCGGGTGATGCAACTATAGCAAATGCATGACCGTATGTATTGACAAGTTCTCCGGCTGCCGCCAGGTCAACACCTTGCACAATATCTGTTACAGCCGAGCCATAGCCAATGGGAGGCAAAAGCCAAAAGTAATCAAATTTAAAAAGTAAGACAAACAATGGTATCAGAAATGAAATAGCAATAATGACATATTGTATTTGCATATTCTTTGTCACACCTAACATACCGGATATTAAAGTATAAGCCAGTACCACACCGCCACCCAATAAGACAGCCCAAATATAATCAATTCCTAAAATCCATTTAAACATAAGCCCAATACCGCCAAATTGACCTACGCAATAAGAAATAGAAATAAAGATGGCAATTATGGCCGCCACTATGCGTAATGTTCGTGAATAATATCTGTCGCCAATGAAATCAGGGGCCGTATATTTACCGTATTTACGAATTTGCCCGGCCATAAGAATCAAAAGTAAAACATAACCGCCTGTCCATCCTACAACATAAGCCAACCCATGATAGCCTGCACCAAACATTAAAGCGGCCAAACCTAAAACACTGGCGGCACTCATCCAATTTGATGCAATAGCCATACCGGAACCTACTCTGGATATGCTACGACCCGCAGCATAATAATCGCCTGTATCTTTAGCTCTGAACAATATACCTACCATTACAAATATAATCAATATTGCTATCAATATAATTGCAGGTCCTACCTTAAAACTACCTTCCAGTTCAGTTGCTGCTGCAGCATGGGCCGAAAATGATATGATTAACATTAAGAGTAAAAAGAGTATTCTTTTCATAATATATTACGTTTTTTATGTAAATTAATAATTTAAAAAGTTAATCTATCTTTTCTACCAGTTCTTTATTTTCTCTTCTGTCTGTAAGAATACAGTAAATCCAACAAAGAGCAATAAAAAGTATCAATAGAAAAACGGCTGTATAAAAATAGTGAAAAGGAAAACCCAAGAAAGTGACATCCGTTAAAACCGAGCGGTTATGAATAAGATACATGGGCATGGCTGTAGACGTAAGTTCTTTATTCTCATCAGAGAATAAAGAAATAGCCTCTGAGTTGAGAGAAAACGGAATAGCAGGTATGCGGGCATCACTTTTTCCAAAACCAAGAATATTTGAGACCTTGTCTTCAAGCAGCGCTCTAGAACTTATATAACCTCCGTCCAGAATGCTCTCACTTTCATTATCCAT
>PXBB01000099.1 GCA_003565735.1 Bacteroidales bacterium | reverse complement strand
TATCTTATTCCAAATTTATACCTGCGAAAGTTAATGCCCATTCCTGCAGATATTCTGTAATCCCTGCTTTTGAGCAGGCTATCAATACCTTCCCCTTATGATGGATACCAATATGGAAATTACAGCAAGAACCAGTAGTGCATGGATTAATGTTCCTGCCGACCATACAAAAAACCCTAAAAGCCATCCTATGACAAGGATGACTGCTATTAAATATAACAATCCTCTCATTTTATAAATCTTTTATTTCTGATGCCAGTTGCTCCTTTGATTTTCCAGTCTTTTCCTGCAGCTTTCCGAGAAGTTCGTCTTCCTTACCTTCAATATAGGTAAGATCGTTGTCGGTAAGGTTGCCATACTTCTGTTTCAGTTTACCTTTGACCTGGTTCCAATTGCCTTTGATCTGTAATCTTTCCATATATCTTGTTTTATTGGATTTATCATCCAGTTTTAATTTTAACATCATGTTTTTGTTTAACATTCTGTCATTATTAAATAATAAAAAATATAAATTAAAACATCATGCCATTTTTTTGAATCAGGCAGCAAAGAAATTAACCGGCTTTGCAACAGGTTTTAAATCAGGTGCTAAATGGATGTATTCGATAAGTTTCTCATTATTACACATGTGGAAATAGTTACTAGCAATTCGGACAAATAATCTGCAATTCGGGGAAAAAATCTACAGCTCTCCCGTATAAAACCAAATTTTTTTCATTTGTGGATGGGTAATTCTTAATGAAAAAACTTTCCTCTACATTCCGATGTAATATTTTTCGGAACTATCCGGTATTCAGACGGTATAATTTCCTGATTTTTATAGATATTAAGTTTCAGGATTGGTATTATTTTTGGTAGTTCAATTATATCATAAACAGGATTATATGAAGAAAAAATTAAGGGCAGTCCGGAAAATACTGGTGCGTTCAATAAAAGGGTATATAAAAGATGATCCTGTAAAGCTTGCCGGTACAACCGCTTATTTTACAATATTTGCCGTTGCACCTATATTCATTATATTAATATCTGTTATCGGATTTGTTATCGAAGAAGAGACGGTAAGAGAACGGATTTTTGAAGAAGTTGATTCGCTTATAGGTTCGCAGGGAGCTGGTTTTATAGAGACACTTGTTGAAAATTTCAGGGACAGGCATCAGACTTTAGCAGGGACAATTGTCGGAATCCTGGTATTTTTGATAGCTTCCACAACTTTTTTTACCATACTGCAGAATTCGTTGAATTTCGTTTGGAGGGTAAAGGCCAAACCCAGGAGCAATCTTCTGAAGGCACTCAAAGACAGGCTTTTATCATTCGGGCTGATATTGAGCATTGGTTTTGTGTTGCTGGTAATGTTTATCGTTGATCTGGCGCTGTCATATTTCACCATTTTTCTTGAAAGGTATATTGATGAATATGCACTTATACTGATCAGGCCTGTAAACCTGGCATTTTCATTTGCAATTCTTGTTTTGATTTTTGCGCTGATATACAAATATTTACCCGATACAAAGATCCGCTGGAATGTAACCTGGGCAGGAGCGATTATTACGGCCCTTTTGTTCACCGCAGGCCGGTATATAATAGGACTTGTTCTTGGCATCGCTGACATCGGGATTATGTATGGTGCGGCCGGTTCAGCAGTTATATTTATCCTTTGGGTTTTTTATTCATCGATTATTCTCTTTTTCGGTGCTGAAATTACCAGGCAGTATGCGATTTATTATAATTATGATATTAAACCAAAGGATTATGCCGTAAAGATCAGGATACAGGAGGTGGATGAAAATGACAGGGACTGACTGATCGTGATGACCGCTATAAATAAGCAATTATGAGGGGAGTACCAACAGTCCCAAAAGAAACGGCTGCAGAGTTGGCAATGAGGGCAACCATTACAGCAGTCAGGGCCGGAAATCCAAGCGAAAGCATTAAAGGTGCGGTCAAGGCCTGGGTAGCAGGCCAGCGAAAACCAGCCATAAGAATAAAAATTATCAAAACAGGGGTAAACCCCAATATGGCAAAAATAGCATCAGACATAAAACTTAATGTATTGGTTAATATTTTTCTTGCTGGCTTTTGCGGGATTCTTATCCAAACTTGTTTTGTGGGATTTCAGGGTCTACTTTCTCCTGAATCCAAAAGACAGGACACCTTTTAGTCGTTTTCCTGAGTTGAGAGTGTTGTATAGAAATCATCTTTCTGCGATGGTATCCGGAATTCCGCTAATTTTTTCATGATTTGCCTGGACTGTATTCTTCAAGCGCCTGCATCAGTTTTTTCCTTGAAAAGAAAATCCTACTCTTTACCGTCCCTAAGTTCAGGTTCATCTCCTCGGCAATTTCCTTGTATTTGTAACCCGATATATACATCTCAAAGGGAATTCTGAATCCATCTTCCAGTGACTGAATCTTTTTATTTAGCTCTTCAATATGAATGGCGGCATCGGGTTTTGATGCCGCGCATTTTTCTGTATTATTCAAAAAGTAGAGATCTTTGGTGTTGTCCATGGTGGTATTTTGTTTAGCCGACTTCCGGTAATTGTTTATAAAGATATGTTTCAGAATAGTAAATGTCCATGCCCTCAGGTTGGAGTTATCTCTGAACTGTTTTCGATGTGTCAGAGCTTTAAGAAATGTTTCCTGAACAAGATCACGTGAATCTTCCAGATGGTTGGTCAGACTATAGGCAAATCTCTCAAGATTATTCTCAAGTTTTACCAGTTGATTATCGAATTCTATTGTAGTCATTTTTGTTTAGCTTTTACCTGCCGGCATTCAGATTATATTAAATCAAAATATATACCAATT
>PXBB01000034.1 GCA_003565735.1 Bacteroidales bacterium | reverse complement strand
TGATTGATGGAATGGTGATATGGGGAGATGTTGCATACAAACAAACCATGCTTTTTGATCCTGAATACTGGCGGAAATATTTCAAACCATGGGTAAAAGCCATGATTTATGAATGTCATAACCATAATTTACCTGTGATTTACCATGGCTGTGGAAATGTAAGCCTGATTTTTGAAGATTTTATCGAAATAGGACTTGACTGGTATAATCCTTTGGAAGTGAAAGCAGGTATGGATGCAGTTGAACTGAAAAAAAAGTATGGTAACCGGATAGGTTATTGCGGTAACAGTAATATTCAGATATGGGAAACAGGCAACAGGGATTTAATAAGCAAAGAAGTATTACAAAAACTTAATGCAGCAAAAGGAGGCGGTTATATTTTTCAGTCAGATCATTCGGTAACAAGTGAGGTCTCAGGCCATACTTATGACTATATTGTAAAACTGGTCCGTGAGTATGGTAAATACCCTCTCCGCCTGGAAGAATTTGATGAAAAAATATAGTTGTATTAACTATATGAAAAAATAACCCCCTTTCCCAACCAATTGTTTACCTGTAAAATATCAAAATTAAAATTTTTATTATGAAACGTTACGGAATGGTTATTAAAGTAAAGCCAGAAAAGGCAGATGAATACAAAAAACTTCATGCCGCTGTCTGGCCGGATGTTTTAAAGAAAATTAAAGATTGCAATATTAAAAATTACTCGATTTTTCTGAAAGACGACTACCTTTTCAGTTATTTTGAATATACCGGCACAGATTTTGAATCGGACATGAAAATGATGGCGGCAGATCCTATGACCCAGAAATGGTGGGATGTTTGCAAACCTTGTCAGGTACCGCTTGAAACCTGTAACGAAGGAGAATGGTGGGCCAATATGGTGGAGGTCTTTCACCAGGATTAATAAACCGATTGCAGCTTTTGTCCCTTAGAAAGCGTCACTCCACAGGTATCACCATGTTTCTGTACATCGGCCAGATTCCATTTTAGGACTCGACCATTAATGTTGTCTGATATTCGTAATGTCCCATAGCTGGTTGAAACAAGACGAGATGGATCTCCTTAAAAGGATACTTAAGGATGAAAGTGCCTATAAGATGATCAGTCGTTTGCTTCCTCAGGAACCAGGCCTGCAAAATGTGGCGTAACCAAAAATGGGTAATATAAAATATTGAAAATTTAGTAAATAGAACATGAAGTCAACTTATATCTGATTGAAGTCATGTGATTTGATAACCAGTGATAAACTTAAATTAATAACAAATGACATCACGTGAAAGAGTACTTACAACCTTTGACCATAAAGAACCGGATCGCGTACCGATGTGGTGTGGAGCATCTGAGGAATTCTGGGCCAAGGCCAAAAATACTTTAAGTCTAGACGATGAAGCACTGCGGGTGCGGTTTCATGATGATTTCCGAAGGGTTTTTGCACCGTACAAAGGCGATCATAAGCCGCTGTCTTCTGGCGTCATTTATCGGACACCTTTCGGTATCGATCGGCATGGGCTTGGTTACGGCCAGCCGATCAACCATCCGCTGGCTGATGCAACAGTTGACCAGATTCACAACTATTCCTGGCCGGATTCCCGCGATGTAGATGTTTCAAATGTCAAGGCTGAGGCACAGCATTATGGAAAGCAATATGCCATTTTGGGCGGGGACTGGTCGCCGTTCTGGCACGATGCAATTGATCTGCTCGGCATGGAAAATCTCTTGATTAAGATGCATATAGAACCGGAGGTTGTCGATGCTGTATTCATGCATCTGGTGGACTATTACGCCGGGTCAAGTCAACGCATATTTGATGCCGCATCAGATGAGATCGACATATTTTTCATCGGGAATGATTTGGGAAGTCAAACGGGACCAATAATAGGCGAAGATCTGTTCCGCCGGTTTGTTTTACCGCACATTAAGCGACTTGTTGATCTGGGGCATTCCTATGGACTAAAAGTTATGATGCACTGCTGCGGCGGGTTCGCCCAGTTGATTCCATCACTAATCGAGATCGTACTGGACGGGCTGCATGCAGTACAACCATCCTGTTGCGGTATGGACCTGAAAACTCTCAAGGCACAATTCGGAGATAAAATTGTTTTTAATGGGGGAATTGACTCCCATCATATTCTTTTAGAGGGTGATCCTGAGTACGTCCGAAAGAAGACGCGTGAAGTCCTGGATATTATGATGCTCGGCGGCGGATACATTGCCGGTGCCAGTCATGACACTATTCTCGAGGAAACGCCGGTTGAAAATGTACTGGCAATGTTTGATACCATTAAAGAATATGGTATATATGAATAAGGGTCAGGTTTAGATGGTTTTTACCAATGGTTTTTATTTTCAGACTTGATAAGCCTGATTGTGAATTTAAGACCATGACGTTCCTGTTACTATTTATGGACATGCTGCCAACCATTCTGACTTTAGCTGATATTTAACCTGGAGTACATTTTAATAGCAAGGATTTTTCAGGAGTTTTGTTTTCAAAAGATGAATTAAAGGAGCGTTCTCTTTTTTGGCGGTATCGTAACCAATGGGCTGTAAGAAAGTTTTCCAGCTGAAATAGAAAAGCTCCAATATACATTATATTTTTTCTGCGTAAAATTACACACAGACGCATGAAAAAATCAGACTTCGTCGATTACACATGCATTATTCAGTTATTATTAATTATGCCTGACAGATGTGTAATTAACATAGATTTTCATAGTGAAAATAACCTCCAATCATAATCTGCTTCCTATTTTGCAAGTATCTCATAATTAAAAGGATTGGTATTTATTATTATTTTTTAGAAGTTAAGAGTTAGGGGTA
>PXBB01000069.1 GCA_003565735.1 Bacteroidales bacterium | reverse complement strand
CTTTAACTTTTGAAAACCATGCATCCATATGTTGACATACACACGCATAATACCACCGAAGCCACCGGCGTATATGCCATTGTTAATGTATTTGCAAACAGCTTGATCACAAATTCCGTAAACCACAGAATTTCAGCGGGTTTGCATCCATGGCATATCAACGACAAACACCCTGATTTTTTGAAAAATCTGGAGGCAGCCACCAGTCAACCTCAGCTCGTTGCCATTGGCGAAGCCGGTATAGATAAGACTTTACAGATCAGCTATGACTTACAAAAAGAGGTGTTTTTGCAACAAGCGCACATTGCAGCTAAGAAAAAATTACCTATGATCATTCATGCGGTGCGCACATATTATGATTTTATATCTTTACGCAAACAGTTTCAAACGGCTCCCCCCTGGATTATTCATGGCTTCAACGGCAATATACAACAAGCTGAAGCACTTATTAAGTCAGGATTTTTTCTGTCTTTTGGCGAAGCCATTATAAGAAAGGAACAACTTAAAACAACCCTTAAAAAGCTACCACTAAAGCATCTTTTTTTTGAAACGGACAATGAAGCCATTCCTATCGAAGAAATTTACAAAGTCGCATCGACAACCAGAGAGGAACCACTGGAAGTTTTAAAAGCTGAAATTTTTTCAAATTTTGCAGCTCTATTTAGCATTAATACAAATGACAACTGACTGGCTGGAACGTACTGCTTTGCTCACAGGAACTTACGGGCTCGAAAAACTTAAAAACACGCATGTTATGATTGCCGGCTTAGGCGGTGTAGGCTCTTGGGCCGCTGAGTTTATATGCAGAGCAGGCGTAGGTCAGATAACCATTATTGACCACGATACCATAAAACCATCAAACAGAAATCGTCAACTATGCGCACTTGAAAGCACCACAGACAAACTCAAAGCCAACGTAATGGCAGACAGGCTAAAAGATATTAACCCCGAAATTAAGCTTAACAAAGAGGTGTTTTTCCTTAAAGATGAAAAAACAAATCAGCTGATAAACAAACTAAAGCCAGACTATATCATTGATGCAATAGATACACTTTCGCCCAAAGTATTTCTTATATACTATGCCATGACTCAAAACATCCCTATCATCAGTGCTTTGGGCGCAGGGGGGAAATTCCAACCATCGCTTATAAAGGTGGATGATATATCAAAGTCGCACACATGCCGGCTGGCATTCAACATACGCAAACGCCTCAGAAAACTGGGTATTCATGATGGTCTTAAGGTTGTTTACTCTACTGAGCCTGTTGATAGCAAATATATTGTTGCTGTTGATAACGAAAGCAACAAAAAAACTACTGTTGGCACAATATCATTTATACCGGCTATGTTTGGTGGTTACTGTGCCAGTGAGGTTGTTAATGATTTACTTGCCGAAAAAAAATAAAACTAAACGTACTCTTCCCCTTTTCTAATCATTACATCATTTACAAATGTCCTGATTTGTTGTTCGTCTTGCTTTTTGCAAATAAGAATAATGTTGCCGGAGTCAACTACTATATAATCTTCCAAGCCCTGGATGACAGCAAGTTTTTGGTCAGACATGTTAATGATACATTTTTCGGTATCGTACAAAAGCACATTTTTCCCAACAACAGCATTACCTTTTTCATCCTTTGTTCTATTCTCATACAATGAGCCCCATGTGCCCAGATCCGACCATCCAAAATCTGAAATATAAACGTAAACATTATCAGCTTTTTCCATTATGCCGTAGTCTATAGATATACTCCTGCATGTGCTGTATGCTTTGTTTATATAGTCTTTTTCTTGGTCTGTGTTGTAATATTTGTTGCCATCCACAAAAAGCTTGTTCACTTCGGGTAAGTATTTTTGAAAAGCATTCAAAATAGTTTCAGCCGACCATACAAAAATACCTGCATTCCACAAAAAATCACCACTTTTTAAAAAAGTCTGAGCTATTTCAAGGTTGGGTTTTTCAGTAAAGGTTTTGACTTTTCTGAGTCTTGGGTCATTGCTGAATTTCACATTATTATTGTACTGAATATATCCATATCCTGTATCAGGCCTACTTGGCTTAATACCGAGGGTTATCAACCATTTATTCTTTTTGGCACTTTCGAGAGCAGATTCCAAAATGTTAGTGAATTCACTTTCATTAAGAATAATATGATCAGATGGTGCTACAATAATATTGGCCTTGGGGTTTATATCATGAATTTTATAGGAAGCATAAGCTACACAAGGGGCCGTATTTCGACGTGTAGGTTCACACAAAATCTGAGATGCATTAATTTGGGGCAGCTGTTTTTGCACCAGGTCTTCGTAAATACTATTGGTAACAATAAAAATATTATCTCTGGGAATAATATTGACAAATCTATCGTAAGTATGCTGAATTAAAGTTTTACCTGTTCCCAGCACATCAATAAATTGCTTGGGGTGGGCAGTTTTGCTCATTGGCCAAAATCGTGTACCTAGACCTCCTGCCATTATAACACAGTAATTATTCTTGTCCATTCTTATAAATAGTTTATTTTTATTATAAATATTTTAAAGGTACATAAAAAAACGCAAAAAAAAATCTAAGGCTTTCATTGCTATCTTGAATACTTAAAGTAAGGTCCGTAATACTGCGCTGTACTCCCCAAATAATGTTCAATACGAAGCAACTGGTTGTATTTGGCAATTCTTTCTGAGCGGCATGCGGAACCGGTTTTAATCATGCCGGCATTTAAGGCAACAGCCAAATCAGCAATAGTAGTATCTTCCGTTTCACCGGAACGATGGCTGATAACAGATGTATATGAATTTTGCTTTGCCAACTCAACAGCATTAATAGTTTCTGTAAGTGTTCCTATTTGATTGACTTTAATCAGTATTGAATTCGCCACTCCTGTATCAATTCCTTTTTGCAAGCGTTCCACATTGGTAACGAAAAGATCGTCTCCAACAATTTGAATATCTGTTCCAAGCTTTTCTGTCATGAGTTTCCATCCATCCCAGTCATCTTCGGCCATGCCATCTTCAATAGAAACTATAGGGTATTTTTTTACCCAATCTGCCCAATAGTCAACCATTTGCTCAACAGTCAACTTATCGCCTGTAGATTTATGCAAGTGGTATAATTTTTCTTCCGGCAAATAGAATTCAGATGCCGCGGGGTCGAGTGCTATAAAAATATCTTCTCCGGGTTTATAACCGGCCTTTTCAATAGATTGTAATATGATCGTTACAGCCTCTTCATTTGATTTAAGATTGGGCGCAAAACCACCCTCGTCACCCACATTTGTGGCATATTTTTGCTTTTTAAGCACTTCTTTAAGTTTATGAAAAACTTCTGTCCCCATACGTAATCCATCGCTGTACGATTCAGCACCGATGGGCATAATCATAAATTCCTGGAAGTCTATTGAATTATCGGCATGAGAGCCTCCATTCAAAATATTCATCATGGGAATTGGCAACACGTTAGCATTGACACCTCCTATATACTTGTACAAGTGTTGACCTGTTTCCTGTGCAGCTGCATTTGCAATAGCTAATGAAACGCCAAGGATAGCATTTGAACCCAGATTGCTCTTATTAGGTGTGCCATCTAGTTCAATAAGTAAATTATCCACTTCATTCTGATCTACTACCGAATAATTATTGATAATTTCAGGTGCAATAACTTTGTTCACATTATGAGCTGCTTTTAAAACACCTTTACCATTATACATACGTTTATCTTCATCGCGAAGTTCAACGGCTTCATGAACTCCGGTAGATGCACCTGAGGGGACAGCAGCACGTCCTACTACACCATTTTGTGTTAACACATCTACTTCAATCGTGGGGTTACCTCTCGAATCAAGAATTTGACGGGCAAAAAGATTAATTATTGTACTCATGATTTATTGTTTTTATTATTATTTCTTATTAATTATGTTCTTATAAAAAAAAAGGATAAAGCATAATACTCTATCCCTTAAAAACTAACAATGATATGGCTTATTCTTTCTTTTCAGAATTGTCCTTATTATCTTTTGTTTCTTCATTTTTCGCTTCATTTTCAGGTGTTTGCTCCTCCTTCTTTTCAGCTTTAGGCTCTTCTTCTTTCACCTCTTCTTTTACTTCTTCTTTTGCCTCATCTTTCACCTCTTCATCTTTTACCTGTTCATCTTTTGCCTCATTTTCGGATTTAGGCGCCTCTTCCTTTTCAGCTTTTGGTTGAGGTTCTTCTTTTTTCTCTTCTATTTTACTTTTTTCTTCATTAACAGGTTTGTCCGATGGTTTTTCTTCAACTTCAGCTGTCTCAGAATCTGTAACATCCTCTTGCTTGGTATCTTCTTCTTTTTCAGCTTCTTTTTCTTCAGTTGTATCTTTTACATCTTCAGGAGGCATTGCCGTGGTTTGTTCATCGGTTTGTATTTCTTCTTGAGATTTTTTACCGCCTCTTCTACGTCTTCTTGTAGTCTTTTTCTTTGTTTCTGCCTGCTGCAATAGTAATTCATTGTAATCAACAAGTTCAATAATACACATTTCAGCAGCATCGCCCAATCTGTTGCCTGTTTTCAGAATACGCGTGTAGCCTCCGGGTCTGTCTGCTACTTTAGCAGCTACTTCTCTAAAAAGTTCAGCCACTGCATATTTATTTTGCAAATAACTAAACACAGTCCTTCTCGAATGTGTTGTATCATTTTTAGACTTTGTTATAAGCGGCTCTACATATACCCTTAAAGCTTTGGCTTTAGCTAAGGTAGTTACTATTCTTTTATGAAGAATTAAAGAGGAAGCCATGTTTGACAACATGGTTTTTCTATGTGCTGGTTTACGTCCTAATTTTTTTGTTTTTCTATTATGTCTCATCTCAAATTGCCTTAGTCAAGTTTATATTTAGAAATATTCATCCCAAAGGATAGGTTTTTTTGTTTTACAAGTTTATCCAACTCATCGAGAGATTTTTTTCCAAAGTTGCGAAACTTCAACAAATCATTTCTGTTGTACTGTACCAAATCCCCTAGTGTTTCAACTTCTGCTGCTTTAAGGCAGTTTAAAGCTCTTACAGAGAGGTCGAGGTCGTTAAGTTTTGTTTGCAGTAACTGCCTCATATGAAGTGAAGATTCATCGAACTCTTCGCTGGTAGATTTTTCCTGAGTGTCCAAAGTAATTCTTTCATCAGAAAAAAGCATGAAATGGGTTATCAATATTTTGGCAGCTTCCTGCAGTGCATCCTTAGGTGTAATGGATCCGTCAGTAATCAGATCTATAATGAGTTTTTCGTAGTCTGTTTTTTGTTCTACACGATAATCTTCAACGTGGTATTTTACATTCTTTATAGGTGTGAATATGGAGTCAATAGCTACTGTGCCAATAACGCTTCCCGGCACTTTGTTTTCTTCAGCAGGCACATAACCCCGCCCTTTATTGATGTGAATTTCTATCGAGAACTTCGCTGATGTATCAAGATTACATATAACCAATTCAGGATTTAGCACCTGAAAACCTGCGACAGCATTATTGATGTCCTCGCCGGTAAATTGTTTTTTATTGCTGATGTTGATAGTAACCTTTTCACTTTCTGTTTCTTCAACTATTTGTTTAAATCTTACTTTTTTAAGGTTTAACACTATATCAGGAACGTCCTCAACAACACCCTTGAGTGAAGAGAATTCATGATCTGCCCCATCGATTTTGATAGCAGTTATGGCGTAGCCTTCAAGAGAGGAAAGCAGTATGCGTCTTAGCGCATTGCCAATTGTGATACCATAACCGGGTTCAAGAGGTCTGAATTCGAACAAGCCTTTTCGGTCGTCCGATTCTAACATGATGACTTTATCTGGTTTTTGAAAAGCTAAAATGGCCATTTAAAAAATATTTTAATTTAAAATTTTATTTAGAGTATAATTCAACGATAAGTTGTTCTTTGATATTTTCCGGTATATCATCTCTCTGAGGAGCATTAAGGAACTTTCCTGTCATTTGCTCACCATCCCACTCAAGCCATGAATAAGCACTTGCACCTGTTACAGCATTTTGAATGACCTCCAGAGATTTTGATTTTTCGCGCACGCCAACGAGATCGCCTTCTTTAACAGTAAAAGAGGGGATATTGACAACATGTCCATTGACAGTAATGTGCCTGTGAGAAACAAGTTGTCTTGCAGCTCTTCTACTTGGGGCAATTCCTAGTCTGTACACTACGTTATCAAGTCTTGATTCGAGAAGTTGTAAAAGTATCTCACCTGTTTTACCTTTTTTTCTGCTTGCTTTTTTAAAAGTGTTTGAAAACTGTCTTTCAAGAACACCATAGGTATATTTTGCTTTTTGTTTTTCAAGCAACTGCACACCATATTCTGAGACCTTACCTCTTCTTTTGTTGGGTCCATGCTGACCAGGGGGATAGTTCTTCTTTTCTAAATACTTATCCGGCCCGAATATGGCATCTCTGAATTTTCTAGCAATTTTACTTTTTGGTCCTGTATATCTAGCCATGCTTTATAATGAATTAAAAAATTATACTCTTCTTCTTTTTGGTGGTCTGCAACCATTATGCGGTAAAGGCGTTACGTCTCTTATTTCCATAACATCAATACCTGCAGATGCAATACTTCTTATAGCAGATTCTCGTCCGGCACCGGGGCCTTTGACAAATACTTTTACTTTTCTTAGTCCTAAATCAAATGCTGTTTTAGCGCATTCTGTAGCAGCCATTTGAGCGGCATAAGGCGTATTCTTTTTTGATCCGCGGAATCCCATCTTACCGGCACTTGCCCATGATATGACTTGCCCTGTGCTATTGGTAAGCGTTACTATAATATTGTTAAAGGATGCCTTGATATGGGCTTGTCCGATAGCATCAACTTTTACTACTCTTTTTTTTGTGGGTTTTGTTGTCTTTGCCATAAAAAATCTATTTCATATGTAATTTTATTCTTTTCTTATTTTCAAGGCTGTTAATAAGCAGCAAATGATTCATCACGATGCATGCTTCCCAGCCGTTTTCAATTTTATCTTGGTGCTTTTTTCTTACCTGCCACTGTTTTCTTCCTACCTTTTCTTGTTCGGGCATTATTTTTCGTGCTTTGCCCTCTCACAGGAAGCCCAAGACGATGACGGATGCCTCTATAACAACCAATATCTCTCAAACGCTTTATGTTCAGCTGAATTTCCGATCTTAAAGCGCCTTCTATAGTATATTTTTCTCCAATAATATTTCTAATAAGGTTCTGTTCATCATCCGACCAATCCTGAACTTTTTTATGAATATCTACATTAGCTTCATTAAGAATTTTTTTTGCAGTACTTCTGCTTATACCAAAAATATAAGTTAATGCTATTTCACCTCTTTTGTTTTTAGGTATGTCTATACCAGCTATCCTTGCCATAAATAATTATTTTATTTAATTTATTTTTTATCCTTGTCGTTGTTTGTATCTGGGATTTTTCTTATTGATAATGTACACCCTTCCCTTCCTTCTGACAACGATGCATTCGGGTGATCTCTTTTTTACTGATGCTCTTACTTTCATGTTATACTAAATTTAAATATTTCAATTCTATTTATATCTATACGTTATTCTGCCTTTCGTTAAATCATATGGCGACATTTCAAGCTTTACTTTATCGCCCGGCAATATCTTAATGTAATGCATACGCATTTTGCCGGATATGTGAGCCAAAATGATGTGACCATTAGATAATTCTACACGGAATGTTGCGTTACCTAAAGATTCTAAAACTGTACCGTCTTGTTCTATTGATACTTGTTTTGCCATAATTTAATTTTTTTGCAAAAATAATACTTCTTCTATAAACTTAAAAGAACTTAATATATCTGCTTTTCCTTTTTTAACTGCGACAGTATGTTCATAATGCGCTGAGGGCTTTCTATCTAAGGTCCTGACTGTCCACCTGTCTTCCTCTTGTACAACTTTGTGTGTTCCCATGTTTATCATAGGTTCGATAGCTAAGACGAGGCCTTCTTTTAACAACATCCCATTACCTCTTTTGCCATAATTAAGCACGTTGGGTTTCTCGTGCAAATTTTTTCCAATTCCATGACCTACCAGATCCTTAACAACTGAAAAACCCAATGGTTCAACATGGCTTTGAATAGCATTGCCAATATCTCCTAACCTTTTCCCCTCAACAGCTTGATCAATAGCTTTATACAGAGATGTTTTGGTAGCTTCAAGCAGCTTCATAACATCCGGCTGGATATTTCCAATAGGGAATGTGTATGCCGAATCGCCATAAAAACCATTTTTCAAAGCACCACAGTCAATTGAAACGATATCACCATCATCAATAATTCTGTCGCCGGGGATACCATGAACAACATGCTCATTAATGGATATACATAGCGTTGTCGGAAATCCATTATATCCTTTAAAAGCAGGCTTTGCACCCTGGTCCCGGATAAACTCCTCGGCAATTTTATCAAGCGCTTTGGTAGCTATACCCGGCTTAATTTTTTTGGCAACTTCTCCTAATGCCCTCGCAACAATCAAAGAACTTTCACGTAATAATTCTATTTCTTCTGTACTTTTATAAGTAATCATTTAAAAATAATTATCCTGCCATATTCATACTCGATCGGCCTTTGATACGACCTGACTTCATTAAGCCATCGTAATGCCGCATAAGCAAATGGCTTTCAATTTGTTGTAACGTATCAAGAATAACACCAACGAGAATAAGCAATGATGTTCCACCATAGAATTGTGCAAACTCGCTACTGACACCCATCAGACTGACTATAGCCGGAAGAATAGCAACGATAGCCAAAAATATGGAGCCGGGCAATACAATACGCGACATAACACCATCAATAAACTCGGCTGTTTTTTTACCAGGTTTAACACCGGGTATAAAACCTCCGTTCTTTTTCATATCTTCGGCCATTTGGTTTGGGTTGATAGTAATAGCTGTATAAAAATATGTAAAAAGGATAATCATGGTCGCAAACACAAGGTTATACCAAAAACCGGTAAAATTGGAAAAAGCAGCTGCAAATCCGGTCATAGCATCTGAATCAGAAAAACCTGCAAGTGTTAGAGGCACGAACATAAGAGCTTGTGCAAATATGATAGGCATCACACCAGCTGCATTTACTTTTAATGGAATATATTGTCTGACGCCGCCATATTGTTTGTTGCCAACAATTCTTTTGGCAAACTGCACAGGAATGCGCCTTGTTCCCTGAACAAGAAGAATTGTTAAAAGAATAATGAATATAAGAATAACAATCTCAATCAAAAATATGACCAGCCCGCCACCATCTTGCGCTATTCTAGAAAGAAACTCCTGACCAAGAGCTCTGGGAAGGTTGGCAATAATACCAATCATGATAAGCAATGAAATACCATTTCCGATACCCTTCTCAGTTATTCTTTCACCTAACCACATAACAAACATGGTGCCTGTAATAAGTATGACAACAGATGACACCCAAAAGAATGTGCTGGGAGACATGACGTTAGGATCGAAAGGAGAAATGGCTTCCGGAGGTAATTGTGAAACAAGATTTCCAATGTAAGCAGGTGCTTGTCCGGCAGTTATCAATACTGTAAGATAACGGGTAATTTGATTGATTTTCTTTCTGCCACTATCACCTTCGCGCTGTAGTTTTTGGAAATAAGGAATAGCCATGCTCAAAAGCTGAACAACAATTGAGGCTGATATATAAGGCATAATTCCAAGCGCAAAGATGGAGGCATTAGAAAATGCACCACCAGAAAACATATTGAGCAGCCCCAGCAGACCATCGGCAGTTTGAGCTTGTAATGCAGCAAGCTGAGATGGGTCAACTCCTGGAAGAACTACAAAAGAACCGAAGCGATATATAAGAATAAAGCCCAATGTGGTCAGTATCCGTTGACGAAGTTCTTCAATTTTCCAAATGTTCTTTATGGTTTGTATTATTCTTTTCATTTAAGATTAGATTTTTTTCGCGGTTCCACCTTGTGCTTCAATAAGGGTTATAGCTTTTTTGGTAAATGCATGGGCTGTCACCTCAATTTTAGTATTCAAATCGCCACGTCCTAAAATCTTAACACGCTCGCTTTTTGAGGCTAATCCGTTTTGAATAAAAACGTCCATATTAAATTCCGTAATACCCTTTTCTTCAGCTATTTTTTGCAAAGTATCCACATTAACACCATTGTATCTTATTCTATTAGGGTTGTTAAATCCAAATTTTGGCAACCTTCTATACAATGGCATCTGCCCACCTTCAAAACCTTTTTTTCTTTTGTAACCGGAGCGCGATTGCTGACCTTTATGCCCTTTGGTAGCAGTGTCTCCATGGCCAGAACCTTCACCGCGTCCAATACGTTTACTTTTCTTTATGGCGCCTTTAGCCGGTTTTAACTTACTTAAATCCATAATTTATAATTATTGTATATTTTCAATTAATCAACTTTTGTAACAAGATGGCTAACTTTTCTTATCATACCTTGAACTTGTGGTGTAATTTCAAGTTCAACAACCTGATTTAATCTTCTTAATCCAAGTGCCTTAAGCGTTCTCTTTTGACGTTCTGGTTGGCCTATGATACTTTTAGTTTGTTTAATCTTTATCTTTTCCATTATTATTTCTATAAAAAATTAACCGTTAAACACTTTTTTAAGGGGTACATTTCGCAATTGGGCTACTGTGAAAGGGTCTTTTAGCTTTACGAGAGCATCAATAGTTGCCTTTACGACACTGTGGGGATTTGAAGATCCTTTTGATTTGGCAAGTACATCATGAATACCGACGCTTTCAAGAACAGCTCTCATCGCACCTCCGGCAATTACACCGGTACCCGATGATGCAGGTTTAATAAGGACTCTGGCGCCACTGTACTTACCTTCTTGTGCGTGGGGAATAGTTCCTTTAAGCACAGGAACTTTGATAAGGTTTTTCTTGGCATCATCAACACCTTTAGCAATAGCTGTTGTAACTTCCTTTGCTTTACCAAGGCCATAACCAACAACTCCATCCTCATTGCCTACTACAACAATAGCAGAAAAGCTAAAAGTTCTACCACCTTTAGTTACTTTTGTAACCCTTTTTATTGCAACAAGTCTGTCTTTAAACTCGATTTCGCTTGATTTTACTCTTTTGATATTTCCGTTTGACATATGTTTTTAAAATTTAAGTCCAGCTTCACGTGCTGAATCCGCTAATACTTTAACTCTACCATGATACAAATAACCATTACGGTCGAATACAACATTGGCAATACCATTTTCTATGGCTTTTTGTGCAACCATTTTTCCAACGGTTTTTGATTTTTCAATTTTGCTTAGTTTTTGTGAAGCAACTTCCTTCGATAAAGAAGACACTGTTATGAGTGTTTTTTTATTAACATCATCAATTAGCTGTGCATATATTTCGTTGTTGCTTCTAAAAACCGTTAGTCTAGGCTTTTCAGGTGTCCCTTTTATGGTCTTCCTGATTCTTTTTTTAATCTTTATTCTTCTTTCTTTCTTATCTGTAGCCATTTTTAATAGTATTTTTATGTGTAATATTATGTTTACGCGCTGGCAGTTTTTCCAGCTTTACGTCTAAGAACTTCATTCACAAACTTAATACCTTTACCCTTATATGGTTCTGGTTTACGGAGCGCTCTTATTTTAGCAGCCACCATCCCTATAAGTTGTTTATCGTGCGATTTTAAGATGATTCTTGGGTTTTTACCTCTTTCAGTAACTGTTTCGACCTTTACCTCATCAGGAAGAACCATAAGGATATTGTGCGAATAGCCCAAAGACATATCTAGCTGCTGCCCGGTTGCATTTACTTTATAACCTACACCAACAACTTCCTGTTCTATGGTATATCCTTTTGACACTCCTTCTATCATATTGGCAATAAGAGATCTGTATAAACCATGTAATGATTTGTGTGCTTTTTGTTCTGTGTGTCTTTGGACGAGAACTGTATCATCACTTACCTCCACACTTATAGCAGGATTGATCTCCTGTTGTAGTTCTCCCAAAGGCCCTTTTACAACAACAATATTGTTATCTGTGAGTTTTAATTCCACATTTTTCGGCAATTCTATGGGTTTATTTCCAATTCTTGACATTTTAAAATTCCTCCAAATTAACTAATGAAACAAAGTACTTCGCCACCAAAATTGCTTTCTCTTGCTTCTTTATCAGTCATAAGGCCTGCTGAAGTAGAGATCACAGCAATACCAAGACCGTTCATAACACGAGGCATTTCTTTAGCTGAAGTATATTTTCTTAAACCTGGCTTGCTTACTCTTTGCAAATTAGTAATAGCCGGCATTTTTGTTTGCGGATGATATTTCAGAGCAATTTTTATGGTGCCCTGGGGGCCTTTTTCTTCAAACTTAAAGTTTGTAATATAGCCTTTTTCAAAAAGGATTTTTGTGATAGCCTTTTTGGTTTTTGATGCAGGAATTTCCACAATTCTATGTTTTGCCAAAATGGCATTCCTGATGCGTGTCAAATATTCTGCAATAGGGTCTGTAGTCATTTTTACTATTTATTTAAATATTTTTCAATTTCTTATTTACCAGCTTGCCTTAGTTACACCGGGGATTAGTCCGGCTAATGCCATTTCTCTGAAGTTAATTCTAGAGATACCAAAAACACGCATATAGCCTTTGGGTCTTCCAGTTAGCTTGCATCTGTTATGTAATCGTACTGGAGATGCATTCTTAGGCAGTTTTTGTAGTGCTACCCAATCGCCATTTTCTTTTAATTCGGCACGCTTGGCTGCATACTTTTCTACCATTCTTTTTCTTTTAACTTCACGGGCTTTCATTGATTCTTTTGCCATATTATTATTTGTTTTGATTTTTAAATGGTAATCCAAACTCTTTCAGAAGCGCAAACGCCTCCTGGTCTTTTTCTGTATTCATTACTATAGTGATATCCATCCCTGATATTCTGCTGATTTTGTCGATATTAATTTCAGGAAAAATTATCTGTTCTTTGATACCCATTGTATAATTTCCTCTCCCATCAAAACCTTTATCGCTGATGCCGTTAAAGTCTCTTACACGTGGTAATGCAACAGCAACAAGTTTATCCAGAAAGTCATACATTATATCACCACGAAGTGTAACTCTTACACCAATGGGCATGCCTCTACGCAACTTAAAATTAGAGATGTCTTTCTTAGATTTTGTTGGCACTGCTTTTTGTCCTGTAATGGCTGTTAGCTCCTGGATGGCACTGTCAATAAGTTTTTTATCAGTAATAGCATCGCCCAGACCTTGATTGATACAAATTTTTTGTATTTTAGGGACTTGCATCACAGTTTTTAGTCCCAAATCTTTTTTGAGCTTAGGCGCTATTTCTTTAATATACTTTTCTTTAAGTCTAGGTGAATATTTCATTATTCAATTACCTCCCCTGATTTTTTTGAAAAACGAACCAGTTTATTATCTTCGATACGACGTCCTACTCTGGTAGGATTCTTTTGGTTATCCATGACCATTATATTAGAGATATGAATAGGCGCTTCCTTTTTGATGATACCACCTTGCGGATTGGCATTATTAGGTTTGGTATGCTTGGAAACGAGTCTTATACCTTCAACAAAGGCCTGTTTTTTATCAGCCAATACCCTGAGTACTTTGCCCTGCTGACCTTTGTAATCACCGTTGATAACGGTAACCATATCTCCTTTTTTAACTTTTAATTTCATTTTCTTTTGCATGATAAATATGGTGTTAAAGCACTTCTGGTGCTAATGAAACTATTTTCATAAATTGTTTTTCACGTAATTCACGTGCTACGGGTCCAAATATACGTGTGCCACGCATTTCATCCGTTGGTGTAAGCAGTACTGCTGCATTATCATCAAAACGAATATAAGAACCGTCCGGGCGACGTACTTCTTTTTTGGTACGTACAATAACTGCTCTGGCAATGGTTCCTTTTTTAATATTCCCTGATGGAATGGCATGCTTTACAGTAACAACGATTTTATCGCCAAGGCCGGCATATCTCTTTTTGGTACCACCCAAAACGCGGATGCACATAACTTCTTTGGCTCCACTGTTATCAGCTACTGATAATCTTGATTCTTGTTGTATCATAATTATTTTGCTCTTTCAATAATTTCGACTAATCTCCAACACTTATTTTTACTTAAAGGTCTGGTTTCTTGTATCTTTACCTTATCTCCAATATTGCACTCTTGCTTTTCGTCGTGGGCCATAAATTTCGAGGTTTTCAAAACGAACTTCCCGTATTTAGGGTGTTTTACTTTTCGTAAAACAGATACGACAACAGACTTATCCATCTTATTGCTCAAGACAAGGCCTGTTCTTTCTTTTCTAAGATTTCTTTTGAGTTCCATTTATTAATATATTAATTTTTTTCTTGTTCGATTTGCCTTTTACGAATTTCTGTTTTTATACGTGCTATCGTTCTTTTGTAAAACTTTATTTTCATCGGATTCTCGAGAGGAGAAACAGCATGATTTAATTTCATTTTCAGAAGCTGCTTTTCTTCTTCTTCTAATCTTTCCAGAAGTTCCGGAGTAGTTAATTCGTTAATAACTGACTGTTTCATTTCTATATTTTTTTATCATATTTCATATAACCTGGGCTTTAAAAGATAGTGCTTCATGCACTTATATTTGATCTTCGTGAAAATCCCTTCTCACAACAAATTTAGTTTTGATTGGTAATTTCTGTGCACCTAATCTTAAAGCTTCCTTTGCTACACTTAACGGAACACCATCTGCTTCGAACAATATCCTTCCGGGCGACACGCGTGCTACAAACATTTCTGGAGCTCCTTTTCCTTTACCCATACGTACTTCAGCAGGTTTTTTGGTGATTGGTTTGTCTGGAAAAACTTTAATCCACAATTGACCTTCTCTTTTCATATAACGTGTTATAGCTTGACGTGCAGCTTCTATTTGTCTTCCTGTAAGCCATATATGTTCGAGTGCTTTTATACCAAAAGAACCAAATGCTAATTCGGCACCCCTTTTTGTATTACCTTTCATTCTGCCTTTTTGCTGCTTACGGTATTTTGTCTTTTTTGGTTGTAACATCGCTTATGTATATTATGATTAATGTTATGTTATGTTATTTTATTTTATTAATTTCTGCGTCTGGGAGCTCTGAATTTAGGACTTTGATGTTTGGCCCCTTGTGATGTTTGGCCAATATTAGGTGAAAGGTCTCGTTTTCCAAACACCTCACCCTTACAAATCCATACCTTAACACCGATACGTCCGTATGTTGTATGAGCTTCAGCCATAGCATAGTCTATATCTGCGCGAAGTGTATGCAGAGGGGTGCGCCCTTCTTTATACTGTTCGCTTCTTGCCATTTCGGCACCACCTATACGACCGGAAATAAGTATTTTAATACCTTCGGCACCAATTCGCATTGTAGATGCTATAGCCATTTTAATGGCTCTTCGGTAGGATATGCGGCCTTCTATTTGTTTGGCCACGGAATTTGCCACCAATACGGCGTCCAATTCAGGTCTTTTAACTTCTGCTATATTTATTTGCACCTCTTTATCCGTAATCTTTTTCAATTGCTCTTTAAGCAAGTCCACTTCATGTCCACCTTTACCAATTATTATACCGGGTCTGGCTGTATTAATGGTAACTGTAATAAGCTTGAGCGTTCTTTCAATGATAATACGCGAAATACCAGCTTTAGTAAGCCTTGGATTTGCATTTATATAGTTTCTGATTTTATTATCTTCAACAAGTTTGGTCTCGTAGTTGTTTCCACCATACCAATTTGAGTCCCAGCCTTTAATTATACCTAATCGGTTTCCTATTGGATTTGTTTTTTGTCCCATTTATAATGTAATTTTATTATACGATTTCTTCTTTTTCAAGTGTATCAATAACTAAGGTCACATGATTTGATCTTTTTCTTATTCTATGCGCACGTCCTTGAGGTGCAGGTCTTAATCTTTTAAGCTGTCTGGCACTATCTACAAAAATCTCTTTCACATAAAGGGCGTTATCTTCAAGACGTTGGCCTTCATTTTTATTTTGCCAATTTGCTATAGCTGAAAGCAAAAGTTTTTCCAACCTAAAAGAGGCTTCTTTATTATTTGTTTTTAGAATATTTAAAGCCGTTTCAACATCCCTTCCCTTGATGAGTTCAGTAACGAGTCTCATTTTTCTGGGTGATGTAGGGCAGTTTCTTAAAGAGGCAAAATACCTCTTCTTGTTGGCTTCTTTTCTTTCTATGGCTTTTTCGCGTTTTCTAGCTCCCATAACTTGTAAATATGTTTGTTGTATTTCTAATTCATTTATTTTTTACTACCTGCATGACTTCTAAAAATTCGTGTTGGTGCAAATTCGCCTAGTTTGTGGCCAACCATATTTTCAGTGATGTAAACAGGGATAAATTTATTACCATTATGAACAGCAATAGTATGACCTACAAATTCTGGTGCGATCATAGAGCTTCTCGACCAGGTTTTAATCACTTTCTTTTTGTTAGACTGGTTCAATTCCAGCACTCTTTTTTCAAGTTTATAATGGATATACGGACCTTTTTTAAGTGAGCGACTCATAACTAATCGGTATTATTTTTTAACTTTTCTTCTTTCAACAATATACTTATTTGACTTATTTTTGGGTTTTCTTGTTCTGTAACCTTTAGCAGGCAAACCCTTTCGACTTCTTGGATGCCCACCAGAAGCTCTTCCTTCACCACCGCCCATAGGATGGTCAACAGGGTTCATAACAACAGGTCTTGTGCGTGGTCTGCGTCCGAGCCATCGACTGCGGCCTGCTTTTCCAGATACCTCCTGGTTATGTTCTATGTTAGAAACAACGCCAATAGTAGCTCTGCAAGTGAGTAAAATCATTCTCGACTCACCTGAGGGCATGCGGATCAGAGCAAATTTCCCTTCTCTTGACATCAACTGCGCAGAATTTCCGGCACTTCTGGAAATTTGACCACCTTTTCCGGGCTTTAGTTCAATGTTGTGGATATTGCTACCAAGAGGTATTTCGCTAAGAAAAAGCGTATTGCCAATTTCCGGAGCAACATTATTTCCTGATTCGATTGTTTGTCCAACTTTCAATCCGTTGGGTGCTAAGATATAGCGCTTTTCGCCATCTGCGTAAACTAAAAGAGCTATGCGGGCCGAACGATTGGGGTCGTATTCTATGGTTTTTACTTTAGCAGGTACACCATCTTTATTTCTTTTGAAATCAATAATTCGGTATCTTTTCTTATGACCACCCCCTCTATATCTAAGAGTCATTTTACCATCATTATTACGACCTCCCGATCTCTTCTTGCTGGCAATGAGTGATTTTTCGGGAACATCTGTCGTAATATCATCAAAAGCACTTATTACTTTAAAGCGCTGACTGGATGTTGTTGGTCTGAACTTTTTTAATGCCATTTTTCTGTTTTCTATATATTACTAAAAAAATCTATCGTTTCACCTTCGCTTAAAGTTACAATAGCCTTTTTAAAAGCGTTGGTTTTTCCTTGAATATAACCTGTTTTGGTATAGCGTGCTTTCCTTTTTCCACTGTATATCATGGTATTAATATCGCTAACAGTAACCCCGTAAAGTTCTTCTACTGCCTTTTTAATTTGTAGTTTGTTAGCTTTTTTATTAACAACAAATCCATAGCGATTATATTTTTCGCTAATGGCTGTCATTTTTTCGGTTATAAGCGGCTTTATTAAAATATTCATTATGTCTAATACTTTTTTATATACAACTATCTGTTTAGCAACTATTTACTGTTTATCTTTTCCAAAGCTTCCTCAGTAATTACGAGATTTTGCGCATTTAAAATCTCATAAGTGTTTAAGTTAGATGATTTTACAGTTTTTGTCTTGCTCAAATTTCGAGAGGACAAATATACGTTTTTATTTAATTCGCCAAGCACAAATAATGATTTTTTATCAGATATTTTCAGGTTTTTTAAAAATTCTGAAAAGAGCTTAGTTTTAGGTTCCTCAAAATCAATATTTTCCACAACAATAATGGCATTCTCTTTAGCCTTGTAGGTAAGTGCGGAATAGCGTGCCAGAGCCTTTATTTTTTTATTTAATTTAAAGGCGTAATCTCTTGGTTTTGGCCCAAACGTTCTGCCACCACCTTTAAAAATAGGGGATTTGATATCACCCGCACGGGCGGTTCCTGTACCTTTTTGTCTTTTTATTTTCTTTGTACTGCCTACTACTTCACCTCTTTCTTTAGTTTTAGACGTACCCTGGCGTTGATTGGCCATGTAGTGCTTAACATCGAGGTATATAGCATGATCATTGGGCTCTATATTAAAGATGTTATCATTTAAGACAACTTTCTTATCTGTTTTTTCACCTTTTATGTTTAATACTTCTATTTCCATCTTTCGAGAATTAAATATGAACCACTGGGACCTGGAACAGATCCATTAACTATTACAATATTTTTTTCTGGAATAAGCTTCAGTACTTTAAGGTTTATTATTTTCACCTTATTACTACCCATATGTCCGGCCATTCTCATGCCCTTAAATACGCGGGAGGGGTATGAAGATGCACCAAGGGAACCCGGAGCTCTTAAACGGTTGTGCTGTCCATGTGTTTGGTCGCCAACACCGGCAAAACCATGACGTTTGACAACACCTTGAAACCCTTTACCTTTAGAGATACCGGACACATCAATGTATTCGCCTTCAATAAAAACATCAACGGTAAGGACATCACCGAATGATTTTCTTTCTTCAAAACGTGTAAACTCTTTTAAAATTCTTTTGGGTGTGGTTTTGGCTTTTGCAAAATGTTGTTTAAGAGCCTTTGTTGTTCTTTTCTCGCTTTTGTCATCAAAAGCAAGCTGGATGGCTTCATAGCCATCTTTCTCAAGGGTTCGGATCTGGGTAACAACACAAGGACCGGCTTCAATTACAGTGCATGGTATATTTTTACCAGAGGCATCATAAATGCTGGTCATTCCGATTTTTTTTCCAATTAATCCTGACATTTTATTATTTTATTTTAAATATGTAAACATTCAATAAAAAGCAATGTAATATATTTACGACACTGCTGATATTATACTTTAATTTCAACTTCAACACCACTTGGCAGCTCAAGTTTCATAAGCGCGTCGATTGTTTTTGAAGTCGTGCTGTAAATGTCTATAAGTCTTTTGTAAGAGCAAAGCTGAAATTGTTCTCTTGACTTTTTGTTAACAAATGTTGAACGTAAAACAGTAAAAATTTTCTTGTTAGTTGGCAGGGGAATAGGTCCACTTACAATAGCTCCTGTGCTCTTTACAGTTTTTACAATTTTTTCAGCTGACTTATCAACTAAATTGTAATCATAAGACTTTAACTTAATTCTAATCTTTTGGCTCACGTTAATAATATTTTTTGTTAATACTTTTTTTAATTTTCGTATTTAATTTTTTTTAAGAATATGAATAGAACCCTCTAAGGCGGGTTAGAATTTCTTCTGCAACATTTTTCAGCATCACTTCATAATGAGAAAACTCCAAGCTGGAAGTGGCACGTCCTGATGTTATGGTACGCAAATCTGTTACATACCCAAACATTTCGGCCAGAGGAACTTTTGCACGAATTACCTGCGTACCGGTTTTGGTATCCATCCCTTCTACCTGCCCCCTCCTTCGGTTTATGTCTGCGGACACATCACCAGCAAAACCATCGGGTGTTACAACTTCAAGCTTCATAATAGGCTCCATAAGTGCCAATTCCGCTTTTTTAAGCGCATTTTTAAATGCAACACGAGCGGCTATTTCGAATGCTAAAGCATCAGAATCAACACTATGTGCAGAACCATCAAGCACTCTAACTTTAAGACTATGCATTGGATAACCTTCCAATATCCCGTTGAGCATATCGTTTTTAAATCCTTTTTCAATAGCCGGGATATATTCCTTGGGGATGTTTCCGCCTTTAACTTCATTAACAAAATGCAAGCCGGGACTTTCATCATCAGCAGGAGATATCACAAACTCTATATCAGCATATTTACCTTTGCCACCGGTTTGCTTTTTATACACTTCTCTGTGTTTAATTTCGTTAAGAATAGCTTCTTTGTAAGCTACTTGAGGCGCCCCTTGATTAATATCAAGATTAAACTCTCTCTTTAAACGATCTATAATGATTTCGAGGTGCAATTCACCCATCCCATTAATCACAGTTTGTCCGGTTTCCTCATTATATTTTACTGAAAAAGTAGGATCTTCCTCTATCAGTTTCTGAAATGCAACAGACAGTTTATCAAAATCACCTTGAACTTTTGGTTCTACAGCGACACCAATAACGGGATCAGGAAATGTAATAGTTTCATAAGTTATTGGTTTTTTTTCGCTGCACAATGTGTCTCCTGTTTTTATGTTTTTAAATCCGACAGCCGCTGCAATATCGCCAGCTGATACCTGCTCAATGGCTTTATGCTTATTAGCGTGTACTTGTAAAATTTTAGCTATGCGTTCTTTTTTTCCAACTCGTGTATTGAGGACAGAAGCACCTGCTTTAAGGCTGCCTGAATAAACTCTGAAAAAAGCAATACGTCCTACATAAGGGTCCGTTGCAATCTTAAATGCCAAAGCCGAAAGTTCCTCATCAACACTTCTTTGTCGAATTTCTTTCTGGTTTGTATTTGGGTTTATACCTTCTGCAACATCTAAATCAACGGGGCTTGGCAAATATGAAACAATAGCATCTAACAATTTCTGAACACCTTTATTTTTGAAAGATGTCCCACACAATACGGGAACAATTTTCAATTCAATGGTTGCTTTTCTGATAGCATCAATGATTTCTTGCTCCGAAATGGAGTCTGGTGTATTCATAAACTTTTCCAGAAGTTCTTCGCTTTCTTCGGCAGTACCTTCAATAATTTTTGTGCGGTAGTTGTTAACCGTTTCCTTGAGGTGTTCAGGCATTTCAACTTCTTCGTATTCCACACCCAGTTGATCACTTTGCCAGGCATAAGCCTTATTAGAGATTAGGTCAACGACCCCCATAAAGTTTTCTTCTTCACCAATAGGTATTTGGACAGGTATTGGTACTGCATTCAGTTTTTCTTTTATCTCGTTAACAACGCTAAAAAAGTTGGCGCCTGCCCTGTCCATTTTGTTTATGTATGCAATACGAGGCACCTTGTATTTGTCGGCTTGTCGCCAAACAGTTTCTGATTGAGCTTCTACACCTCCGACAGCACAAAATAAAGCAATGGCTCCGTCAAGGACCCTCAAAGACCGCTCCACTTCGACTGTAAAATCAACATGACCCGGGGTATCAATAATATTGATTTTGTATTGCTCGTTATTGAATCTCCAGTATGTTGTTGTAGCAGCAGAAGTAATGGTAATACCCCTCTCCTGCTCCTGCACCATCCAGTCCATAGTAGCTGCACCATCGTGTACTTCGCCCATGCGGTGGTTGATACCGGTATAGTATAAAATGCGCTCAGTAGTTGTGGTTTTACCCGCATCTATATGAGCCATAATGCCGATGTTTCTAATATGTTGTAATTCTTTAGACACTATTATATATTTTATACTATTTTTTTTGGTTTAAGACATTGGTTTGATTAGAATCTGAAATGTGAAAATGCTTTGTTAGCTTCAGCCATTCTGTGCGTATCTTCTTTTTTCTTAAAAGCTCCGCCTTCTTCTTTATATGCAGAGAGTATCTCTCCTGCAAGCTTATTAGACATTGACTTTTCATTTCTTTTGCGCGCAAAAAGTATCATATTTTTCATAGCATATGACATTTTACGTTCTGGTCTGATCTCAGATGGTATTTGAAAAGTAGCGCCACCGATTCTGCGGCTTTTCACCTCAACCTGTGGTGTTACATTAGACAAGGCCTTTTTAAATACATCTAAAGCATTCTCTTCACTTTTTTGACCTACGACGTCCAATGCATCGTAAAAAATCTTAAAAGCAACATTTTTTTTACCCTTAAGCATCAAATTGTTGATGAATTTTGTGACTAAAACGTCATTGTATTTGGGGTCGGGTAGTATGATCCGTTTTTTTGGTTTACTTTTCCTCATAACTATGTATTACGAATTATTTAGGTTTATGATTTGGCTTTAGGTCTTTTGGTTCCATACTTTGAGCGACGTTGCGAACGTCCTTCAACGCCTGATGTATCTAATGCGCCTCTGACCACGTGATACCTTACACCAGGTAAATCTTTTACACGGCCTCCTCTGATTAATACGATGGAGTGCTCTTGCAAATTATGTCCTTCGCCGGGGATATAGGTGTTGACTTCCTTTCCATTTGTCAATCTTACCCTGGCAACTTTTCTCATCGCCGAATTAGGCTTCTTTGGTGTTGTTGTATAAACACGTACACAAACACCGCGTCGCTGTGGACATGAATCCAAAGCAGGCGACTTACTTTTGTAAGTTAATTTTTTGCGTCCTTTTCGAACCAATTGCTGTATTGTTGGCATATATAGAAATTTTTATTATGTGATTACAACCTGTAAATACATCCCAAAATTTGGGAGTGCAAAATTAAAAGTTTATTTCATATAATCAATAAGATATGTGAAATTTTTTTTATTTAATTACAAGTAATATTTTTTATAAACGCATATAATGCTGAATATCAATATATAACAACTTTATGCGTGATTTCGTTTTTACAGCCACCTCCTTTTTAGATTTTTATGGATAAAAGGTATTTAGCCGTTTATGATATTTTCAAGACTGATTTATCATCTATGGTATTATGAAGTCTTTCAACAACACGAGAAAAAATATTTATTGCGGCGTATTAATTAACATATTTTTTTTGTAAAAAAAAATCACATATATTTGCTAAATATAATTAATCACATTTGTATGAAAGGTAAAAAAAGAAGTAAACATCTAAAAAAAACTTCAAAGCCTTTAGTAAAAGCAAAAAGCCATAAGGATTTAAAAGCTTTGGCGCCTTACCTTCTTTTTTTATTAATAGTATTTGTTTTTATTTCATATGCCCAAATCCGCCACCATGAGTTTATTCACTATGATGACAACAGCTACATCGGGCATAACGAAGACATTCGTGAACTCTCATTAAAAAATATTCAAAAAATTTTTATTAATCCCGATAAACCTGAAGATCTTAAGCCGCCTTTAACCGTAGTATCCTTTGCTGTTAATTATGCCATTGGTGGTTTAAATCCTGCTGGTTATTATACTGGCAATCTGTTATTACATATACTAAATATTCTTCTGGTTTATTTACTGGTTTTAAAAATTAGCAACAATCGCGTAGCCTCATTGTTTGTATGTACTGTTTTTGCTTTTCATCCATCACTTACTGAAGCTGTTGCTTGGGCTTCGGCACGAAAAGAGGTTTTATATACTTTCTTTTATCTTGGAGCCATACTCATGGTTATCAAATTTTGGGAAAAGCGTCAAGCTTTAATATATATCAGTGCTATCGGTCTTTTTGTCCTTTCATATTATTCGAAGTTTTCTGCGGCTACGTTCCCACTTTTATACCTGGCGTTGGCATTTCTATGGAAGGGCAGAAAAGACTGGAAAAAAGTACTTCTTGAAAGCACGCCTTTCTTTTTGCTCCCTCTTTACACATTTTACAGAGCCGTATTCCCTGATGCACCTCATTTTTTCAGCTATGGAGAAGCCTCCTTTGAGTATCTGTATTTCTTTAAAGAAGAGATAAAAATAGTACCTATATATGCTGATTTCGGCCTGATTGACAAAATCTTTATGGGCGGTTATTCTTTTGTAGTTTACTTACTGAAATTCTTATTTCCATTCCAACAACAGCTCATCTATCCCTACCCTGAGTTTACTGAAGCCGGATTTTTACCATTAAAGTATTACCTATTTACAGCTGTAGCATTGGCGGTATTTATATATACAGTCATTTATTTCATACGTCATCCCGGTTTTCTGAAAAAGCCTTTAGGCTTTGGCATTATTTTCTTTTTAGTCAACGTGACTATTTTGCTCCATATACTCCCTATCGGGGGACGTGTTATTGTGGCCGACCGCTATTCTTATTTACCATTTATCGGCTTAGGAATTACTATGTATTATATCGTTGTTGCATTGACAGAGCAAAATATTCTTAAAACCGCACAAGCCAAATATTTAGCTTATTTATTCATACTGCTATTGGTTATATTTACCCATATACGTATTCCGGATTGGCGCAACACAGAAACAATATTTAAGGACCTCGTTGCCAAAGAGGCATCATACCCTATAGCTTATAACACCCTGGGGGTTTACTATACTGAAATTAACAGACCCCAGGAAGCCATTAAGTTTTACAGTAAAGCCATTGATCTTGTACCACATTTTTCAAAAGCCATAAATAACAGGGGAACTTTGTATATGTTTATTAACGAAAATGAAAAGGCTAAAAGTGATTTTTACAAGTATTTGGAGTTTATGCCGGATGAGGCGACTCCTTACCATAACCTGGGCAACATTTATGAAGCTATGGGCTTATTTGATGAAGCTATAAAATACTATAAAAAAGCTGTAGCAATTAAACCGGATTATTATACCGCATGGTATAATCAGGCACTCCTGTACTATTTAAAAGAGGACTTCGAAAACGCCAAGCTAGCAGCTCAAAACACCATTGAATATAAGCCGGATTTTGCACCGGCACATAATATAATGGGCTCACTCAGCAATATTTTATATCAGGATACCACTAAAGCCATTATGTACTTCCAGAATGCTATTGATATAGACCCCTTCAATGTACAAGCACAAATAAATATCAGTAATATTTTTCTTAATTTAAAAGAATACGAAAAAGCATTACATTCATTTACCTTTATTATTGATAATTTAAACCGCAAAGAAGCCGGCTTTTTAGGCAGGGGCATTGCACTATTCAATATGGGACGTTATGAGGAAGCGTGTGTAGATTTTGAACAAGCTTCGCAGTATGGCAGCCAGGAAGCTCGTCATTATCTAATAAATTATTGTTCAAGAATAAAATAAATTATTTTATGAAAACTGTCAATATTATAGTTCCTGTTTATAATGAAGAGCAAAACATTGCAGCTTTATTTGAGGCCATAAAAACAAACATCCCTGACAAGTACCGCTTTAAGGTTGTATTTATTAACGATGGCAGTACAGATAATTCTTTGGAAGAAATAAAAAAGCTTAAAGAAAACAACCCTGAAATACATTTGATATCTTTTACCAGAAACTTTGGTCATCAAATAGCGATTTTTGCAGGACTAGAGCACTGCGAAGGCGATTGTGCCATAACTATGGATGCAGATTTTCAGGATCCGCCGGAATTAATACCTAAGCTCCTTGAATCCTGGGAAGCAGGGTTCCCTTTAGTTTTTGCACGCAGAATAAAAAGACATAAAGACAGCTTTGTAAAAAAAATAACAGCAAAAGTGTATTATTGGTTGTTAACAGTAGCCTCAAAAGTAGAAATGCATGCTCAGGTAGGAGATTTTAGATTAATGGATCAAAAAGTGGTAGAAATAATCCGTCGCATGCCAGCAGAAGCAAAATACCTCAGAGGCATTATTTCATGGACCGGCTGCAAATACAATTTTGTGGACTATGAAAGACCTTCGAGGGTGGCCGGTAAAACAAAATACTCTATGTCAAAAATGGTAAATTTAGCTTTAGATGGGCTATTCAGTTTTTCAATGTTGCCATTAAAACTGGGACTTATACTCGGTATATCAAGCATAAGTGTAGGCCTACTTTTTATGCTATATATCATTTACGATACTTTATTCAATAATGAGATATATCCCTTGTATAAATGGCTGGTGGTAGTAATACTAATGTTTGTTGGCTTTCTGTTTATCTTAATTTGGATACTGGCTGAATATATTGGACGCATATACAGCGAAAAGTTAAACCGTCCGCTCTACATTATTGATGATGAAAACAGCGATAAAAAAACTTAACATACTGATACTTAACTATGAATACCCACCCGTTGGTGGCGGTGCAGGAACTATTAGCCATTTTCATGCATCCCACCTGGCTATGCGTAATCATACAGTAACCCTGCTTACTGTTTCTGAAAATAACCAATTGCAAATTATCAACAAAAGCAAATATTTCAAAATTATAAAGCTCCCCTCTAAGCGCAAGCATCTTTATCAGTCGGGAATTTTTGAAAAGATAAGCTGGATGCAACATGCCAAAAAATACCTCTGCACTGTTGATGATACAAAATACGATATCTGTATGGCACACTTTAGTATTCCGGGCGGATGGGTAGCTAAACAGTTGAAAAAAAAGAACAACACGCCCTATGTTATCATATCGCACGGGCAGGATATTCCATGGTTTTACCCAAAACAAATGTTTTTTTACCACATTCTGACAGCATATGCCATTAAAAACATCCTGAAGCACTCGGAAAGATTATTTGTACAATCGGAAATGATGTATAACAATGCCATTGGTTTTATTAAAAAGGATTTTAGAAAAGTAGCGCTGATACCCAATGGATGCGACGACACTCTTTTCAAAATATCACCATTAAAATACAGAAATCGTTCACTCTTAAAATTGCTTTTTGTGGGCAGGCTGACCAAACAAAAAAGGCCGGAAATGCTTATTCATATATGTCATTACTTAAGAACCCAACATATCAAGTATCATCTTAAGATTTGTGGCAACGGGCCTATGAAAAAAAAACTGGACGCTTTGGTAAAAAAATACAAACTAACTGACCAAATAAGCTTTACAGGCTGGGTTACTAACGAAAAAGTCCGAGCCATGTATGATGACAGTCATATATTACTGGCGCCCAGCGAAGCAGAAGGCATGTCAATAACGGTTCTTGAAGCTCTTTTTTCAGGCTTGTATGTAATTACAACAGCTGTCAGCGGCAACCCCGACCTATTAAAAGACTCAAACTTGGGGTGCATTGTCGAAAATAATAAATACGCCTTTACCGATGCTATTAAAAGGTATATCAAAAATAACTATACAGCACAGCAAATAGAAGAATGGCGTAATAAACTCGTAGAAGACTATTCTTGGGAAAACATCATAGCGCAATACGAAAAAAACCTTTATGATATTTTGGAGAATTACTCAACAAAGTATCCATAAATCATCGAGCTTTTTGACTAATAATTTAACGTTTAAGCACTTTAAACTCCGTCCTTCTGTTGTTAGCCCTGCCTTCCTCTGTAGTATTGGTGTCAATGGGTCTTGTATCGCCATAGCCTTTATAAGAAAGTCGGTCGCTTGAAATATTATTAGTTTTTAAGTAATTATAAACAGCTCTGGCCCTATTTTTAGACAGTATCAAATTATAATCGGGTGCACCAATACTGTCAGTATGGCCGGATATTTCGACATTTATTGTCGGGTTGTTTTTCAGCAACTCAACCAGTCTGTTGAGTTCATTTTTAGAAGCCTCTTTTAAATCATATTTATCGGTATCAAAAAACACATTTCTCAAAACAATAGCTTCCCCGACTTCAATAGGTTGCAAAGGAATATTTTTTTGAAAAGGCTCTACCTCTGATTTATAAACTGTTAGCGAAAAGTTTTCTGAGTAAAAAAGATAGCCTTCTTTAGAAACATTGAGTGCATAGTCGTTGTCGGCAGGTATGCAAACCAAAAAACTGCCGTTAATTCTATCCGAATAAGATTGTATTTCTATTTGACCGGTTTTGAGATTGATAAGTTCGAATTTAGCTTCCAGTTTTTCATGTGTTTTACTATCATAAACAATCCCCTTGAGATATGTTACAAGGAGTGGGCGCACATCTTCGTACAATTCAAAATAATAGAGATCGAAGCCACCATAGCCGTCTTCCCTGTCTGAAGCAAAGTAAGCACGATCGCCTCTGGCATTAACAAAAAAACTCGACTCATCATGAGCTGTGTTAATAGGGTACCCTAAATTAATGGGCTCGGTCCATTGACCATGTTCATCTTTGCGCGACATGAAAATATCAAGCCCACCCATGCCAGGGTGTCCATCCGATGAAAAATATAAAGTACGGTTGTCGGGGTGAATAAAAACAAAATATTCATTCCCTGACGTATTGATAGGAGTCCCTAAGTTTTGGGGCTTGCCCCAATATCCATCATCTCCCAAAACGGTTTTCCAAATATCGCTTCCCCCCATGCCATCCTTTCTGTTGCTGACAAAATAAATGGTTCTGCCATCTGACGCAAAAGAAGGATGGGACTCCCATGAAGAAGTATTTACCGGGCGCCCCAGATTACGTGGTGGTGACCAGTTGTCGCCAATCTTATGTGAGAAAAACAAATCGCAACTGCCATAACCATGACGTCCTGGCCCATAACCATCAAAATCTTCGCAAACAACAAATATCAGCGTACTACCATCAGGCGATAAAGTGGGTGCTCCTTCATTTTTTTTACTGTTGACAGGCCTTCCTAAATTTCGACTTGGTTGCCATTGTCCATCAACCCTTTGGCTGATATAAAAATCTTCATAAAACCTCCCCTTTACGTTCTCGTCTTCAACCAAGCGTGTATAAATCATCGTTTGCTCATCTGCTGTTATAACGGGGGAATACTCGTCCATTTCCGAATTAATTGCCGATCCTAAATTTATAGGCTCAAATGGCACAGGGTTAGCCATGGCGTCCAAAGCAAACTTGCACGTTTTAATACTGTTGTTAACAGACGTAATTATTTCAGGACTGATGCGGTTGTATTTGTTGAGCTCCAGATATTTTTGATAAGCCTCTTTGGCTTTACGATACATGCCGTTTTTCATGTAAAAATTCCCTGCTATAAAATACAGGCCGGGCAGCCTTCCCTGAGCAGTTTCGATGCCTTTCTCATAGGCCTCAACGGCATCATCTATCCGATTGGTTTCAGCATATATATCACCTAAAAGCATGTAAGCCTCAATAAAACCATCGTCTATTGATATGGCTCTTTTGGCTTCGCGTTCTGCACTGTTATAGTTCCTTAATTTAATATGATCCAATGCATTTTCAAAAGCACGTAAAGCTCTTCTGGAGTCGCTACTGAGATTGTAAACACTTTGCGTACTACAAGATGTGGGAAAGCAAAGTAAAAAAACGAAAAAGGCCGATAAAAAAAACTTCATTTTAAAAATCCTTATAAAAAAGCTGCTCAAATAACGATAATAGCGAATGATTTATTATTAAAGAAAATACAATCACTAAAGACCCTGTTTCACATATCTGATTTTTGGAGCTTATAAAATTTTCGAAAAATATGTGTTAATAGGTTATTTCTTTTTGAGCTGCTTTTAAAGTATTTAGCAGCAAGCCGGCAATAGTCATTGGTCCAACACCGCCAGGTACAGGCGTAATATAGCTGCATTTAGAAGCCACTTCATCATAGCTTACATCTCCGGTTAACTTGAAACCGGATTTTGTCTTATCAGAAGGTATTCTGTGGATGCCTACATCAATAACGACAGCATTATCTTTAACCATATCTGCTGTAACAAAGCCGGGTTTACCTATAGCTGCTATCAAAATATCAGCGTTGGCGGCTATAGCCTTTAGATTTTGAGTGCGGCTATGGCATAATGTAACCGTACAGTTGCCGGGCGAAGCATTTCTGGATAAAAGCACACCCATGGGTGTCCCTACTATATTGCTTCTGCCTAAAACCACACAGTTTTTACCTTCGGTTTCAATGCCATACCTTTCAATAAGCTGCATAATTCCAAATGGTGTTGCAGGCAAGTAAGTTGGCTCGCCGAGAAGCATTCTGCCGACATTAACCGGATGGAATCCATCCACATCTTTATGCGGCGCAACACTATTAAGCACTTTTTGAACTGAAATATGTTTGGGTAATGGCAGCTGTACAATAAAACCGTCCACTTCATGGTCATTGTTTAGGAAATCAATAAGTTTCAAAAGCTCTGCTTCGGTCACATCCGCTTCCTGCCTGTACAAAGAAGATGTAAACCCCACATCCTGACATGTTTTTGCTTTACTATTAACATAGGTTTGACTGGCGGGATCATCGCCAACAAGTATAGCTGCCAGATGAGGCGGGCGCTTACCTTCATCAATCATTTTTGCAACTATTGACTTGATTTCACTTTTTATTTCGGTTGCTGTTGCTTTACCATCAATTATTTTCATGATGTTTTTATTATTATATTATACTTATTTTTATGGCATATATTTTACGAAACTAAACTGTAAAATGGCGGCAAGCATCAGCCTACCTTTTTCTATTGGAAGCATTTGCAAGCATTTTCATCATATTTTTACCTCCTCCTTTACTCATAACTTTCATCATTTTGCGTGTTTCTTCAAATTGTTTGATAAGCTTATTTACTTCCTGAATATCATTGCCACTCCCAACAGCAATACGCTTTCTTCTTGTGCCATTAAGAATGTTAGGGTTTTCGCGTTCTTCGGGTGTCATTGAATGAATAATAGCTTCAATGCTTTTAAATGCGTCGTCTTCAAGTTCAACATCTTTCATTGCTTTTCCCATGCCCGGTATCATTGATACCAAATCTTTCATGTTGCCCATTTTTTTAATTTGCTGCAATTGTTTTAAAAAGTCATTAAAATTGAACTGATTCTTAAGAATCTTTTTTTGCATTTTCTTTGACTCTTCTACATCGAACTGCTCTTGAGCTTTTTCAACAAAAGATACGATATCACCCATTCCAAGTATCCTGTCAGCCATTCTTTCAGGATAAAAGATATCAATAGCATCCATTTTTTCGCCTAATCCCACAAATTTGATGGGTTTATCAACGACTGCTTTGATGGTTAAAGCCGCACCACCCCTTGTGTCTCCATCAAGTTTGGTAAGCACCACGCCATCAAAATCGAGGCGGTCGTTAAATGCTTTTGCTGTGTTAACGGCATCTTGTCCGGTCATAGCATCAACAACAAAAAGCGTTTCGTGAGGATTGATATTTTTTTTGATATTGTAAATTTCGCTCATCATTTGCTCATCGATAGCAAGGCGCCCGGCTGTATCAATAATAATAACATCGTTGAGGTCTTGCTTAGCCTGTGTAATAGCTTTTTTAGCAATATTTACAGGGTCTTTATTTTCAATATCAGCAAAAACCGGCACATCAATTTGCTCTCCCAACACCTGCAATTGATTAATAGCCGCAGGGCGGTAAACATCACATGCTACAAGAATAGGCTTTTTACCGTTTTTACGTTTTAAATGGTTTGCCAGTTTTGCTGCAAAGGTTGTTTTACCGGAGCCTTGCAGACCGGAAAGCAAAACAACGGAGGGGTTAATTTTTACGTTGATGTCTGTTTTAGCACCACCCATTAACTGAATCAGTTCTTCATGAACTATTTTAACCATCAGCTGACCGGGAGAAACAGCTTTAAGGACATCGCGACCAAGAGCCTTTTCTTTTACATCATCAGTAAAACTCTTAGCAATTTTATAACTGACGTCTGCATCCAACAGAGCTTTTCTAACCTCCTTTAGTGTTTCTGCAACATTTATCTCACTAATTTTACCCTGCCCTTTAAGCACTTTAAATGCCCTGTCGAGTTTATCGCTTAAATTTTCGAACATCATAATACGAAATGATTTTATTTGTGGTTTGCAAAAATAGTAAAAATTACACAGTTGTTATCAATTAACTCTTAACCTGCAAATGAGTTGGAGGATTAATAATAACAGCTAATAATAAATGCTTTTTAATACAAAGCAAAACTGTATCGGGCAGCAAATTTCTGTTGGGCTAAATCAAAACCAATAAATGCTTCATCAAGCACTTCATCCATTTTCAGCAGCATATTATCAAGAACTTCCAATAAGTCTTCATTTTCGGGATCGGCGTAATAGACCGGCATAAAGTCGATAATCTCAACAATTTCTTTTTGAGCTACCCGTTCATAGGTATCAATAATATTGATAGCCGCATTAAAAAAGTCATCATAGCCATCTTCAAAAGCGCCTATATTTTTTATCCTATTTCTGGAGTGATTTATTTGCACAACAAATGCGTGATACTCTGCATCCATTCTTAAAGTATCGTAAGTTAAAATGGCGTGCAGCAGCGCCTCCTCTTTTTCTGACACCTGACTGTAAGCATCAACCATAACTTCATTGTATGCTATAGCTCTGTCAATACGCCCGGAGCAAGAGCTTAGAAAAGCCATCGTAACAAACAGAGAAACAAAAACTTTAATCTTCATACACTTACCAAAGCTTTTTAATATTTATACGCATAAAAAATCCGAAAAATTTATTTAAGTTTTTCAATAGCCTCATCAACAGCTTTAAGCATAGGCTCATTAGACAACTCTTGCTTTACTGCATTCAGCATCCAAAGTTGTGGCACAATATTTCCTGCTACAAACATCCTATGAGTTTCATCAGCGAAGTTAGCATTGTTGGTTTTTAAAAACTCTTCAATTTGAAATTCAATCAGATGCCCTAGTGGGTATGCTGACAGATACAAAGGATAGGCAATCATATGTGAGTAAATTGCCAAAATGGGCGAATCTTGTATTCCAAAAACAGGGGCATAGTATTTATTCCAGATATCCTTAGCTATTTCAACAACTTGCTTTTGGAGTGCCTCAGGTGTAGCATCAGGGTTTTCGTATAACCATTTCCACACATTCATATCTACCAACGATACGCCCATTATTTCGTAGTTACCCCAAAAAATATCAAGCGTTTGGTAATATTTTTCGTTTGGGTTGGTATTTTCTATTCCTAAAATGGCCAAATCTCTTGTCTGAAACATAAATGCCATAGCCTCAGTAAACGCTGTATTAGGCACACCTCTAAGCATATAATAATCAACATCCTGTAAAGTTATGGTTTGTTCAACATTATGACCAAGCTCATGCATAGCAATATTATAGCCTTTATAATCCATACCTTGCGGTGTTAATCGCGTACGCAGGTGCGCTTTTTCGCTTCTCATCTGAGCACCCCATGCATGGCCAGCACCTCTAGAACCTTCGACAACAATTTTCGAAGCTATTTCTGCGGCTTTTTGGGGTGTGTAACCAAGTTTTATCAAAATATCAGGAATATCATCTTCGAATGCCTGTGCTGTGGGATATTTAGCGAAGGTTTTTTGCGTAAGCAAATCTTCATTAATTGCGCTTCTGCTTTTAAAACCGTCATACCATATATCAAATGGTTTCAGCTTTCGACCCAAACGTTCTTCAATAAGCTCACCTACTTTTTTAGCCTGTTCAGAAGAAACAAGTTCGATAAACAATGCTTCTACATACTCCTGACCCAACTGTAAACTTTCATCAAAAGCTCTTTGGATGTATGTGGGATAATGCGGTGCATAATCGTCAATTGCTGACAGTGCTTTGAAATTATTGAGCAGATGCGCATATCTTGTAGATGGTTCTTTCTTAAAATCTATCTCTGCACCATCATTATCAAACAACGTATTGCTATAAGGATTCCAGATATAATTGTCATTATTAACAACTTTTTCAGGAATTTCCTGTCTGACAATTCTTGTCATAACTTCGTAAATCATTTTTTGACGTGCGAGTCCTTTCTCTCCTTCGCTATAGTTCGATTTCAGATCATCTCTAAGGCCCCAGTGAGAAATAAGTCTGAGGTCTTCATCGTACAAGGCCTCTCCGTTTTTGTCTCTCAAATTCTGCATCACAATATTGTATTCAGCAATATAATTATCGGCTTGTGTTGAGACTTTGCTGGATTTAAGCAACAATGCGGCGGGTGTGCGCGAAGTAAACACATCACCCATACGGGCATAAGCCCATTGGCGCCGCGTCCAGTCTTCCCCTTTTTTTTCTTTTTCCTCCAAAAAGTAAAACGGAAAATTTAAAAGCACCTTATGGGCAATTTTATTGGCAAATAAGTCGTCTGTCAGGTGCGATGCAGGATTATAACTTCCAAACATAATATCAAGAGGGGTTATTTCTCCTTTATCTAAATGCAAAACCTTTTTCAATTCAACATTCATCTTATTAAAATTACCAAATAGAATTTCAAGATAATAAGATGCTTTATTAAAGAAATCGTAGAGTTTGTTATCATCTGCAATAAAGTTGGTTTTGCAGAAACTCACAAAATCTTCTTGCTGCCCATCTGCTTCATGCCAAAAGCGTGCGACCTGTGCCACACCTCTCTCCACCCTGAAGCGGTTATTTTCATCAATTTCCTGAAGAATTTGCTCTACAGTTTGGTCAATGGTTTTTTGGTTGATAATTGTCATACTGTCTTTTTTTAACTGTTCATCATGGCTTTGGCATGCTAATAAAAATATGAAAGCCACTACACTAATGAGAATACTGTTTTTTTTCATGATTATTGTTATTTGAGTTGTTTATTTTTTCAAAAGTGCTTTAATAGGAGGCATTTCAAGGGGAGACCCCTCCTGAATAGCTTTAAGTACAGCGCCACCTCCCGTAAAAATAAAATATTTAGGATTGTCAAGAGCCAGTATATAAATACCCGGCAACAATCTTTTAAGCTCATGCATAGTATCGCCCCCGCCATACAGCTTAACAGCATCAGCATTGTCGTCAATTAATTGATCCAGTGCTATTGTACCTTCATTGAAATAGGGTGTAAAGCCCATTACAGCATTAACGAATATGGTCTTTGCCTTATGAAATACTTGGTTTATCTCTTTCACATCAAATGATGCCTTACCGACATCAAGAATAAAGTCCAAATTATCACCTGCTTTGCACTTTCTAATGTCAACAGTTTTATAAGCGCCCTCTTTTTTGCCTTCTTTTGTTTTTGAGGATACAACATAAGGGAGTTCAATTATTTTTCCGGGGTATTTTTGAGTATGTTTTACAAACTCTTTGGCTAAACAGATATCTTTGTCGTCAATCCCTTCTATTAAAAAACCATACTTTGCAGCCAGATATGCATTGTAAATTACGCCACCCAAAACAAGATGGTCTGATAAGTTAAGGAGCGCACGTAACGAATCAATTTTTGTGTCAAATTTGGCCCCGGCCACAACAGAAACAAAGGGACGTTTTGGTCTGTAAACTTTGTCGAGCTCGGCCATTTCTTTTTGCAGTAAAAATCCTGCATAGGAGGGTAAAAGTTTAGCCATTTCAACAGTTGACACATGGGCTTGCCAGGAGCCAAAAGCATCGTTTACATATACGTCAGCCAAGCCTGCCAGTTGACGGGCAAATAAATCTGCCTTTTCACCTTTACTTTCTTCCCCTTCAAACCATCTGGTGTTGGGTAAGTAAACAGCATCAGTAACACCCTCTTTTAATTCATTAACACAGGACTTTATTGAATCTTCCACTAAAGTAATACCCTTTTGATCTGCGACAGAATAATCTGGAATTTTTATGTTGATGTGCAATTTATTTTTCAAATATTCAACAACAGGTTCTACAGAAGTTTCCGGCCCAATTTGAATGGTGCCTTTTTCGGGGTTTCCCGGACGTCCAATGTGTGTTGTTAGAATTATTTTCCCGCCTTTCGCATTGATGTAATAAAGGGTCCCGATGGTGGCATCAATACGATAAGGGTCGTGAATTACGCCTTTCTTAACCACATTATGATCAACCCTTACAAGCACAATCTTACCTCTGAGGTCGGCTTGCTGTAATAAATTCAGTTTACGCATATCTTTTCTTTTACCATCACAAGGTACTACAAAACTTAAAAACTCCGTAAAAAAAAAGCTAAAGTAGTTAAAAAAGGTCAAATTGCATCAAAATGATTCTTTAATCATAAATTTTGTGGGTATTACTAAAAAAAGGAAGCATAATATGCTTAAAGCTGATTATCAACAAACAACGCTTATGAACTTGAAAGATTTTTTTATCCTCAAATGCACAGCTGGTAGGCAATACGGTCTTATAGAAGCAAATTACGTATGCATCTAAAGATCACTTTTTCAACTGTATCTCAATTGATTTCGCAGTTATTATATGCAAAATGATGCGAATTTATTCACTTTATATTTATTCAAAAAAAATCCACAAAATAATATTTATCATTCTGTTTTTGTGTTACTTATAAGTTTTATTTGAAAAGTTTTTAAAAAAAACCGCCCCAATTTGCTTAAAAATGTTTTTCTTTGCAGCCAGTTTAACATTAAAATCAAAAAAAATGTCAGAAATTCAAGAAAAAGTTAAGAATATCATCGTTGATAAGCTTGGCGTTGATGCAAAAGAAGTAACACCAGAAGCAAGTTTTACAAATGACTTAGGTGCAGACTCTTTAGACACAGTTGAATTAATTATGGAGTTTGAAAAAGAATTTGATTTACAAATTCCTGATGACCAAGCAGAAAAAATCAATACAGTTGGCGAAGCCATAAGCTATATTGAAAGTAACATTAAGTAATTTATAATTTAATGAAATCCAGAAGAGTAGTCGTAACCGGCTTAGGTGCGCTTACTCCCATTGGTAATACCATTCCGGAGTATTGGAATAATTTGCTTAATGGCGTAAGCGGCGCTAAGCCCATAACAAAATTTGACGCATCCAAGTTCAAAACACAGTTTGCATGTGAAGTTAAGAATTATGACGCTGCCAACTTTTTTGACCGTAAGGAGGTGCGCAAGCACGATTTATTTTCTCAGTATGCCATGGTTTGTACCGAAGAGGCTATTCAAGATTCTAAATTAGACCTTGATGCTATAAACCTTGATAAGGTTGGTGTTATCTGGGGCTCGGGCATTGGTGGTATAACCACATTCCTCGAGGAAGTCAGGGGTTATGTTAAGGGCAATGAGACGCCCAGGTTTAACCCTTTCTTTATTCCCAAAATGATAGCAGACATAGCTGCAGGACACATTTCTATCAAATACAACTTCCGTGGTCCAAACTTTACAACAACATCGGCTTGTGCTTCATCAGCTAACGCTATTATCGACGCTGCCTTACTTATCCAAACCGGCTTAAGTGATATTATCGTAACTGGTGGTTCAGAAGCGGCGGTTAATGAAGTAGGCTTGGGTGGTTTTAGTGCGATGCACGCTATTTCAACAAGAAATGACTCTCCCGAAACAGCCTCACGTCCGTTCGATAAGGATAGAGACGGCTTTGTATTAGGCGAAGGCGGCGGTGCACTTATTCTTGAAGAGCTTGAACATGCACTGGCAAGAGGTGCAAAGATTTATGCTGAGGTTACCGGATATGGCTTAACAGCTGATGCACATCATATTACATCACCCCATCCCGAAGGCGAAGGGGCTTACAATGTGATGAAAAATGCATTGGAAAACGCTCAAATCGGGCCTGAAACAATAGACCATATCAATACACACGGCACATCAACGCCTCTTGGTGATATTGCTGAACCAAAAGCTATTTCCAGGTTGTTTGGAGCGCATGCTTCGAAAATTGCTATCAATTCTACGAAGTCGATGACAGGACACCTACTGGGTGCTGCCGGTGCTATCGAAAGTATTGCAGCCATTTTGGCCATGCAAAATAATATGGTACCACCTACCATCAATTTCAGCAATTTAGACCCTGATATTGACAGTAATCTTGATTTCACTTTTAACAAAGCCAAGGAGAAAAACATAAACTATGCCCTCTCAAACACATTTGGCTTTGGTGGACATAATGCATGTATAATTTTTAAAAAGTTTTCGCAATAGGACTTTGAATTTTTTGCAAAACTCAAAAGAAAATCATTTTTCGGAGAAAAACCTTCGTTTTTATATAGAAAACATCTTTGGTTTTTCTCCGAAAAATATTCATGTGTATAAGTTAGCCTTTAAGCACCGCTCAGCTGCTACAGAAATTAAAACCGGACTGAAAGTTTCTAATGAACGGCTTGAGTATCTGGGAGATGCCATCTTGGGGGCTGTTATAGCTGACTATTTATACAAAAAGTTCCCTTTCAAAGATGAAGGCTTCCTAACGGATATGCGCTCAAAAATTGTAAGCCGTAACCGACTCAACAAGCTTGCCCAACGGTTAGGGATGTACAGCTTCATTGAAACCTCCTCAGATGTTGTTCATATAAATAAAGATATTATAGGCAATGCATTCGAAGCTTTTGTGGGTGCTTTATACATTGACAGAGGTTTTAAGTTTACCAAAAGAACAATTATCAATAAGGTTTTAGGATGCCACCTCGACATTGACCAAATTGAATCTGAGCAAGATAATTATAAAAGTATGCTCTTTGCTCATGCTCAGGCAGAAAAAAAATCTGTTTCTTTTAAAGTATGCAAAGAAGAAACTTTTGCCCATAAAAAGCTCTATACTGTTGAGCTAATGATAGACGCCAAAGTTGTGGCCACAGGAACAGACCATTCCATAAAAGGTGCTGAACAAAATGCAGCAGAATCTTTTTTAAAAAATTTTGATAATACGCCTTCTGAGTAGTACAGGCTATCGAAAAGGCACTAAAAGCAATGGCATGGCTACTATTATTGATTCATAAAGCCTTGCTTCTTAATAACATCGAGATATACTTTTGAAAAATGGATGTTGTCCGTTTTTTTATATCTTTTTTGCACAAAAACCTGTGCCAAATTCTCAACCTCATTTTCAGCGATTAACTCTTTAGTTTGCTGCAATTTTTCTTTTGCTTCATACAAATCATCAATGGCCTTGGGGTTGTAATCTTTATAGGTTTCATGGTGTACGACAGCTTCTATAGGCAGGCGGTCTGTCAGTGGGGGGGTTTCATCGGGGTATCCTAGAACAACAGTAGTCACAGGTACAACACCTTCCGGAAGGTTGAAAAAATCAATGATTTTGTCGGCTGTGTAAGTTGTTGTTCCCAAATATACAGTTCCCAGTCCAAAACTTTCAGCAGCTACAACAGCATTTTGGGCTGCTATGGTGGCGTCTATCATACCATTGCAAAACCACATAAAATTATCGTAGGCCTTCTCTGATTGTCTCTGCGCACACCATTTGTGAAACCTGTTAAGGTCGGCGCAAAAAGTCAAGATAACAGGTGCCTGCGCCACCATGGGTTGGTTAAAATGTAAAGGGGCCAATGCTTGACGTTTGTCAGCATCTTTTGTAATGATAATGCTGTACAGCTGCATATTCCCTGTGGTGGCTCCACGGGCTGCAGCTTCAAGAACCTTGCTAAGAATGTTTTCAGGAATATCATCCGATTTGTATTTTCGAATGGTACGGTGTTTTAATACGCTGTCTAAAATACTCATTTCAGTAAAATCTTTTTATGTTTTGTGCAAAAATAATAAATACCGTTAACCTTAAGGAAATATTGTTTGTAATTTTTAAAAAAACGCGTGGGTTGGAACAGTTGAAAAAAATGTAAGTCATATTCTTTTTAGCTGGCATGAGCTTATGAACGTTGTCTAAGCAAAAACAGCCGAACCGATACGCACCATATTACTCCCTTCTTCTATAGCTAAGCTATAGTCTTTTGACATGCCCATAGACAGGGTTTTAAAGTCTTGCTTTTCAGAAAAAAACTGTGCTTTTAGAACATTAAATATTTTTTTGAGTTTTTGAAACTCATGCCTGATCTGTGTATGATCTTCCGTAAAAGTGGCCATGCCCATTACACCGCAAATATTTACATTTTTCAATGTGCTGAAATCAGGATTTTGTATAATCCCCACTGCGTCATCATAGCTCAGTCCAAACTTACTTTCCTCTTCAGCAATATGAAATTCTAAAAGATAGTCTATGATTCTCTCATTCTTTAAAGCATGTTTGTTGACCTCTTTTAGCAAGCGTAAACTGTCCACACTATGAATGAGTTTTACAAATGGTGCTATATATTTAACTTTGTTGCGTTGGAGGTGACCGATAAAGTGCCATTCGATATCATCCGGCAAATCCGGTTGTTTGGCAATAAGCTCCTGGGCCTTATTTTCTCCAAAAATTCTGTGTCCCGCATTATAAGCCTCCAAAATGCGCTGATTGTCCTGCATTTTGCTGACAACCACCAAGCTCACTTCTGATGGTATAGTTGATTTTAAATTATCGAGTTTTGATTTTATACTCATATGACCAATTTTTTAGATTGTAATTATTTGTAAAAAACAGTTT
>PXBB01000117.1 GCA_003565735.1 Bacteroidales bacterium | reverse complement strand
TCGTCTTCACAGTGGCTGCTTTATCATAAATAACCACCGATACAACGGCACTGTAACGAACTCCGTACTCATCTTCAAATTCTTTTTTTAAATCAGCGTTTTGAATCTGCTTTACTATTTCACGTTTCAGCAATTTTGCATCTCGTTTTACTATACCTAACGATGCATGAAAAACCCGTGCTTTATGCTTCCCAACAGGATGATCTGAATTCAGGCAGTACTCACTCAGCTTTTTTATATCAATTTTAAAACGGTTCACAAATAGTACTTGCGTTGGTTTTTTTTAAAACGATACACAACAGGCATCAAGAATAACAAATTCTGAATAACAATTAAACGCCGAATAATGAAAAGCCTTTAACGAGAACGTACCCGGAACGAGGAGATCCTTCGATGAGTACAGCCTCAGAACAAAGAGATCCTTAGGTGCGGCTCACATCCGTTCGTATTACTCCCCGACGCAAAACATTCGGGACAGGCAGGATGACATGGGCCTTGGCTGTATTGATGTACCGGCGTTCCTGGTACAGTGGTTATGCCCGGTTTCGCGATACGCCGGTACCTGAATTATAACCCCACCCGTCATCCTGAGCGCAGGCCACTGAAGCGTAAGCGGAAGGGGCCGAAGCCGAAGGATCCCCCCGCGTAAGGAACCACCAAAAACAAAACCCCAATCAACACCAGGTTTTCCCAAAAGAAAATGTTCAAAAACTAACCAGTTCTTACTACTTTGTCGGTTGCTCTTACATTTACTCTCCGTTTTATTTAAAATGAAAGTTATCAGTGTAAAGAAGATTTTTTCGATTGATGTAAGGTCGGCTTCCACACAAAAAACCATGAGCAAGTTTCTGTATAACAGGCTATTATTCCAATCATAAAAACTACCTGTAATCTTTTGTTAGAAATACTGTATGCCTGAACAGAACAGAGTTGACCGATTCATTCAAGCCTTCCCAAAATACTTGCTGCTGTTTACCATTCTCTTTTTGATAACAATCTATATTCTTATTTGGCTGATTGATTTTAAACAGGTGTACGTACCGGGATTAACGGAGTGGAAAGATCAATTTCCGGCACCCATTTTTTGGTTACAGGTTTTTCGTGAGCAGGGAATCGTAGAGAACTTGCAGTGGTTGTTTCTTGCATTTTCTACAATTTTAACAGTAATGATGGCAATTATTGAAAATAACAAAAGAAAGAAATATGTAATAGGTTGGTTAACACTTTCATTTGGGCTGTTTATCATGTTTTTGGAAGATACGGTAAACCTTCGTCATAAATTAAATCGATTTTTAGCTGAGAATTTACATTTTGGTCCTGGAAGTTTAAATGAATGGGCAGGAAGTATATATGGCATTTCCGTGGAAATAACAGTGTATACTTTGTTGGGACTTCTTATGTTAAATTCTTTTTATAGGCTTTATTTTTCTGCATTAAATATTGTAGCAAAAAAGTACATGTTAGCAGGATTTATTTTTTATGGAATTGCTTCAATCGCTTCAGCAACCCGAAATATCGGGGATTGGTATATAAAAATTGGTACTATCTTTCTTGACTATATATTAAAAAGTAAAGAATTAACTTGGGCATCAGACAGTGTATTGTTTATGAGAGCTCCCTTAAGCTTCTATTTTATTGATAATGTTATTGAGGAATCATTTGAATTAATTGGTGCTACATTATTGTTATGTATGATTTTGGCACAATACTGTACTTTTAAAAATGAATAATTCTTTATTAGGAGCAAGAAAAATTTATTACAAAATTATTTAGTTATTAATTTTCCTCAATTTCAGTTATTTCAAACTCCCAAATACTTGTATCTGAATTTCTTGAAACTGAAATTTGAATTTTTGGATGACCACTTACCGGCTCCCCAATAATATGAAGTTCAGTATCACTAATAATCTCGACAGAGTATGTTCCATTGACATTAGTTACTACATCGTCACCTGGTTGATAGTCAGATGATGGAATGTTTAAATATTCCAGTATTTTAGATTCACCTATGCTCAAAAACCTTTTATTGGCCCCTCCCATTAAGCTTGGTCGTTCCCAAATTGATTGTACAAGAGATGCTGCTGCTGCTAAATCTTGACGTACTGCTTCTCTATTAGATTTATCAGCTCTATTGTTTAAAATGTTTAAAGCTACAATAGTCGCAACACCAATTATTATGCTTACTAAGATAATTAGAATTAATTGTTGTTGCCCCATAATTGCCCCTTAGAGAATTAATTAGAATTCTGTTTATATCTATTCAAATGTTTTTAATAAAAAAAGCAATCACTTTTTGAGTGATTGCTTTAATTTTAATACGGGTTAGATTCTTAAGTTGTGCTTTGCTCTTCTTCGTTGTCGATACGTACAGTCCATCCACCAGTTTCATCATTTCGAAATACTTCAAGGACAATATCTGGACTTCCACTAGCTGGAGCACCAGTTATTTCCAAACCATCACCATCATTTGTTACTGCAACAGTATAACTTCCATTGGAGTTAACTAATGGTGTAGAGTTCGGTACATGATCACTTTCAGCGGGTATATTCAATCTAGTTAATAGTTCTCCAGGTTCAAAATTACCAAAATTTCTACCTGCTCCATCCATGAGTGTTGGACGTGCCCATATTCCTTGCGCTTGAACTGCAGCAGATAAGAGATCTTGCCGTACTGCATCACGCTCTGCCTGCTCAGCAGCCGTGCCAAAAATATTAATAGCTACCACAGTCGCAATACCTACGATAATGGTTACCAAAATTACGAGTAATAATTGTTGTTGACCCATTGTTGTTCACCTATATGTTTTGTTAACGTGTTGCCCTTCGGGGGTTTGCCGTACGGGCGTATGTTTTAGTTGTAGAACAAGAAACGCTTTACCACATTCACTCAAC
>PXBB01000036.1 GCA_003565735.1 Bacteroidales bacterium | reverse complement strand
TGGTTATCCATCACTGCTACACCGCTTTTTAAACCGGGAGAGGATAAACCCTATCAGTCTTACGCTGTGTTTGATAACATTACTTTTAGAAAAAAACAGGAGGACGCGCTTAAAAAACAGCAGCAGCTTATTAAAGCAATACTTAACAAACTGCCTATAGGAATAGCAATAAATACCTCAGGACCTGAACCAAAAGTTGAATTGGTTAACGACAATTTTGCCAAAATATATGGTGTTAAAACCAAAGATTTGCCCACTGTTGACTCTTTCTGGGAATCTGTCTATGAAGACAAAACATTCAGGGAAGAAATTAAAAACAAAGTTTTATCAGATATCAGTAGCGGTGACCCTGAGCGAATGCAATGGAACGATATCCCCATAACTAAAAAAGGCAAGATTGTAAAATATGTCTCTGCACAAAATATATCCTTAGATGACTACGGCTTGATCATATCCACGGTAATGGATACCACGGAGCGGAAGCTGGCAGAAAATGAAATAATAAAAGCCAAGAACAAAGCCGAAGAAAGCCGTTTAAGATTTGTGACACTTTTTGCCGAATCTCCTGTTTCCATTCTTATCCAGGATAAAGACACCGGAAAAATTATTGATGCAAACAAAACAGCATATACTGCCTATGGATTTGACAGCATAGAATCACTTCAAAAAAATGATTTTTGGATGGCACCACCCTATTCGTTGAAGGATTCTTTAGAAATGATTAAGAAGGCAAGAAGTGAAGGGAACCATGTTTTTGAATGGAAAAGCAGGAAAATAAGTGGTGAGATTTTCTGGGAACTGGTTACTTTAAGGCCAATAGTTATTGATGGAAAGGAACGCATGCTTGCTACAACAATTGACATTACTGAGCAGAAACTAAAACAGATGGAGCAGCAAGTTCTTTATGAAATTGCCAATGCGACATTTCAATCAGACGATGTTGAAGCCTTATTGGCAAACATTAAAAATATTCTGAGTAAACTTATTGACACCAACAATTTTTACGTCGCAATATATGACAAAGAAAGAGACATGTTCAGCATTCCTTATGAGGCGGACGAAAAAGATCAGATAGAGAGCTGGCCGGCAGGAAAATCTGTTACCGGCCTTGTAGTGCGTAAGAAACAGTCCTTGCTATTGAAAAAGCCTGAGATTTTAAAGATGATGGAATCTGGCGAAATTGAGCAAATTGGTAATATGTGTGAGGTGTGGCTCGGAGTTCCCTTGTTTTCAGGAACGGACATTATGGGCGTATTAGTTGTGCAAGACTATCATAATCCCAATGCTTATGAACAGGGGAGCAAAGAAATACTGGAGTTTGTCTCTTCGCAAATCAGTATGGCTTACCAAAAAAAACGGTTTATTGAAGATTTGGTCCTCACCAAAGAAAGAGCCGAAGAAAGCGAAAAAAAGACCCAATCAATATTAGATAATATGCTGGACTTAGTTGCAATTGCTGACTTGCAAGGCAATTATAAGGCTGCAAGCCCGTCACATAAAATTTTGGGATACGATATTGATTGGTTTATTGGGAAAAATGTTTTGGATTTTGTTCACCCTGATGATTTTCCCCAAATTCAATCAAAATTGAGCTCAATTTTAAAAGAAAAGGCAACTAAAACACAAAAAGTAAGATACAGATATTTATGTTCAGATGGCTCATATTTGTGGTTTGAAACAATTGGACATGTTATTTGTGATGAAAATGATAAACCTCTTGAATTCCTTTTCAACACAAGAGATATCACTGAGCAGAAAAAAGCTGAAGAAGAATTACGCATTGCCAAAGAAAAAGCCCAGGAAAGCGACCGTCTGAAAACGGCATTTTTGGCTAACATGAGCCATGAAATACGCACACCCATGAATGGCATTATTGGCTTTACCGATTTGTTGAAAGAACCAAACCTGTCGCATGATCAGCAAAAAGAATATATAGAGATTATTGAACAAAGTGGTGAAAGGTTGCTCAACATCATCAATAATATTGTGGATATTTCTAAAATTGAAGCCGGTGTTATGGAGGTTGACCTAAAAGAATCTAATATCAATGAACAACTCGAATACATATACAACTTTTTTAAACCGGAGGTTGATAAAAAAGGTTTGTTGCTGATTCTGTTAAAACGGATGACCACCGAACACGAAAAAGTCATAACAGATCGGGAGTTGCTTATTGGTGTTTTAACCAATTTGATTAAAAATGCCATTAAGTACACCGAAGTAGGGTTTATTGAATTTGGATGTATTTTAAAAGGGTCTTGCTTAGAGTTTTTTGTCAAAGATACCGGAATTGGTATTTCAAAAGACCGGCAACAGGCAATTTTCGAACGCTTCATTAAGGCAGATATCGAAGATAAAAAAGCCCGACAGGGTGCCGGGCTGGGGCTGTCGATTTCTAAAGCTTATGCAGAAATGCTGGGCGGAGAAATTTGGGTCGAGAGCCAAGAAGGCGAAGGGGCTACTTTCTACTTTACCATTCCTTACAGAAAAGAGCAACAAAAAACACATCTTCAGACAACTGATGAACCAAAAATAATAAACAAGGGACAACATTTAAGTTTAAAAATTCTGATTGTTGAGGATGATGAGTTGTCTTCAATACTTATGTTAAATCAATTGCAAAGCGTAAGTAAAGAAGTCCTGCGTGCGCATACCGGTTCTGAAGCAATTACCATGTGTAAAGAGCATCCGGACATAGACTTGATTCTGATGGATATGAAAATGCCCGGCATGGGTGGTGAGGAAGCTGCCAGACAGATACGCCAGTTCAATAAAGAGGTGGTAATCATAGCCCAAACGGCCAATGCACTTATCGGAAACAGAGAAAAGATGCTGCTTGCAGGCTGCAATAATTACATTACCAAACCCCTCTCCAAAGATAAAATACAAGCAC
>PXBB01000084.1 GCA_003565735.1 Bacteroidales bacterium | reverse complement strand
TAATATAAACAAAAAATGAAGAAAAAAAAGCCCAAATGACTTAAATTCTAACAAAAAACTCTCAAAAACTTATAAAAATTCACAATAAAATTTTGTTGATTATCTTGCAAAGCTCTCATTTTTTAAAAAAAAAGTTTGATTTTATCTGAAAATTATTACTAAATTTGTATAGGATAATTTAGTATTTGGATATAGCAGTGCCTAATTTTATTTGAAATACCTCACTATACCTTATAATTCGTTTATTACATTGAAGCGTTTTAAAATGATATTTACAAACAACAATTAAATACTAATTAAAATTTACCAGCATGAAAAAGTTTTTTACCATTTTTTTAACGGCCATAGCTTTATTGGCGGTTAATGTTACGTTGCAATCACAAGTCGTGGTTTTCGAAGAAGATTTTGAAACGCCACCCTTTGATGTTACAGCCACAGGCAGTCCCGCCTGGAGTGTTCACACCACACTGTCTAATACCGGGACACAGTCGTATCATAATGACATTTCTCCGGGAGATACTTCTTATCTCAACACAGCATCTTTCAGTACATTGGGTAACACATTTGTGTTGTTAGAGTTTGCACATATTGCCAAGCTGTGGATTTTTGATGCTGCTTATCTGGAAGTTTCAGTTGATGGCGGTAGCAGTTGGACGCGTTTGACCGGTGCAGAATATCTGGGCACAGGGCAGTTTGGTACTTTAGGCGACCGTTTTGTGGCAGCATCTTATCCCACTTTATGGCAAGCCAGTGACCAATTTGTCGTTCCGGATAATACCTGGTGGCGACAGGAGTCGTTTGATATTTCAGCCATAGCCGGCAATCAGGCGGATGTACGGGTGCGTTTTGTGCTGGCCGACGGCATGAACCCCCCCGGCCCTAACAACAACTACGGTTGGCTTATTGATGATATTAAAGTAAGCGTTATTGCTGAGTTACATGATTTGTCATTAGACAGCATAATCAGCCCCGTAGGCGATTTTTGTTACGATGGCAACGAACCAGTGATCATACAAATTGGCAATTATGGTCTGGATACCATTTTTGGAGGCTTTGAGGCGGCTTATACGGTAGATGGCGGCACACCCGTCACCGAAATTGTAGGTGCGACTATAGCCCCCAACGAGCAAATTATTTACACATTTGCGACACCTATTAACTTTGCTTTACCCGGGATAGACTCCACTTTTATTTTAAAAACATATGTCAATGTTAGCAGTGACCCATACCCTAATAATGACACATTAGAAACAGAGGTTAAGTTTGTTATGATACCAGATCCGCCTATAGCCATACATGATACTATCGCTTATGGTTCTACGGCATCTCTCGGAGCCGTATCAAATTATAATATCAACTGGTATGCAACAGCATCACTTACGGACGATAATGTGTTGGATACAGGTGCAGTTTTTACCACCCCGGTTTTATATGGTAATACATCCTATTATGCTTCAGCGTCTTCGGGTACAGCTGGTGGCGCACTTCCGGAATTGATATATTACAATTTTGACGTGCCTGGAACAACTGTTCCTAACCTGGCTTCCAGCCCTGTTGGAGACAATCCTGCCCAGATAAGCGGCACAACCCTATCTATAGGAGGCAGTGGTTTTAATGGTACACCCGCTCTGGTAGGGACGGGAGGCAGTTCTTCTTCTAATGCGGTTAATACGAATTGGCCTACCGATCTTACCGGTAGCTTTACAATTTCTTTTTGGACAAGCGAAATACCGCCAAGTTCAACGCTTTACTACATTTTTGGCGATTTATCGGCTTCCAGCTTCCGTTGTTTTACCAATGGTGTAGCCGGCGCAAACAACTGGATGGTACGCGGTGGCGGTTTGCCTGATTTGGCAATTAATGGCGCTGCAACAATGAACCCCAATATGGTTCATGTAGTGTATGATGCTCAGGCAGGAGATTATAAAGCTTATATCGACGGGGTTTTGGTAAATACTGTTTCGGCTCCGACTAACAACACCGTTGTAGGGACAAATTTTTTGGTAGGGGCTTATGGTTCTACTACCGGTCTCAATGGATTGTTGGATGAGTTCAGGTTTTATAACAGAGCCTTGGATGAGGCGGAAATTTTAAGTTCTCTTGGCGCATTGGGTTCTGGTTGCGAAAGTCAGCGTGTAGAAGTCAAAGCAGTAGTTACCGGTAACCCACCCGTAGATGCCGGCGTGGTTTCTATTGATGAGCCTCTTTCTCCTACGAATTTGCAACCACAGGACCTGGTCGTTTCTATTCAAAACTTTGGTACAGATCCACTCACCACAGTGGATATTCACTGGACGCACAACGGTAACCCTCAAACACCCTTTAACTGGACAGGCAGTCTTCAGCTAAGTGAAAGAGATTCGGTGACCATCAGTACAACATTTACCCCTGTAATGGGCAACAACCATATAGTAGCTTGGACAGAAAATCCTAATAATGTTGTTGACCCCATGCCTTCAAACGATACATCTTATATCGTTATAGAAGCTTTTGAACCATTGTGCGGCACATACATAATTGGCAGTTCGACGGCGGCGAATTTTGCCACATTTGCTGATGCCCTTTATGCCCTTGAGTTTAACGGCATTACCTGCCCCGTGGTATTTGAGGTAGAAGCCGGTGTTTATAACGAACGTATCGAAATAACCGGCGGAGCCATAGCCGGTGTATCGGCAGCGAATACCATAACATTCAGAGGTATGCCCGGTGCGGAAATACATTATGCACCTCCCACAACCAACGAGCGTGCAGCCATAGCTTTGATGGGAGCCAGTCATTTCAGATTTGACAGCCTGCACATAGAACTGGACCCCTCAGCAGGTTGGGGTTGGGGTGTATATATAGGCAGCAACTCTGAAAATATCGAAATAACCAATTGCCATATTGAAGTCAACGCTTC
>PXBB01000159.1 GCA_003565735.1 Bacteroidales bacterium | reverse complement strand
GGACGGGAAATACCCCTGCAGTAGGTAGTGCAGGAAACCGACTAGAAGGACCTTACACCAAAGATGCTACCAATTGGATAAACTCAGGTGTTTCACCACAAACGCCTAACAGTGTCAATCCCGGTGTTGTTATTCCAACAGCCGATTCTATAAGCGACTTTACCTGGAGCCTCAACGGTATAGTTACCAGCCACAACAACCCTGATACTGTGGTGGGCCCATTTAACGTTAACGGTTTATACCAATATGTGGCCACTTACAACAGCCCTTGCGGGGTGTTTACCGATACGGTGAATGTACATGTCGGTATTCCCTCTAAGGACTTAATAGTGATGAATATTACTGAGCCAGATACAGATTTTTGTTATGACGGCAATGTGCCCGTTAGCATGGTTATTGGCAACCTTGGTATCGACACGGTCTTTGGCGGCTTTACAGCTTCTTACACTATCGACCATGGCACGCCCGTTACAGAAAGTGTTAATGACACTATAGCTCCGGGAGATTCTATTACTTATACTTTTAGTACTTTGATTAATTTCCCACTTGTGGGTGCCGACACTACTTTCTTCCTGACCACTTATGTGGACTTACCCGGCGACCCATACCAGTTTAATGATACTTTGAGCCTGGAGCGTCTCTTTTACTACGTGCCTTCAGTGCCTGTTCTTACCAATGATTCAGTGCCTTACGGTGCCACAACAGCTATGCTGCTTGCTACATCAGACGGAGAAATTAACTGGTACACAAGCATGGTATCTGACAGCAGCATACATACAGGCGACACCCTCTTGATAACAGACCCCTTGTATGTAACAACATCTTATTATGCAGAAGCTTCCTCAGGATCATCTGCACAATTTATAGGGCCTGTTGACTATAACATAGGAACTTCATCAACCTCTTCATTAACCAACCACTATACGGAATTTGATGTTCTTGATCCTAATGGTATAACCATACAGTCTGTTGACATGTTTTTTACAGCTACTGTGGGAACACCATTTGAAATTGCAATAAAGGATAATACAGGACAAGATATTCAAACCTACTCCGGACAAGTTACTGTTTCTGGTGGGAATCTACAAGTTGTAGAAGTTGAATTTAATGTGCCTTTTGGTACCGGCTACAGAATGCAGTTTAATACAGGTGCTACAGCATGGCGTAATACAGCGGGCGCGGTTTATCCCTACGAAATACCCGGTGTTATTTCAATTACCGGAAACAGCTTTAATCCTACTTATTGGTATTTTTGGTATAATTGGCAAATTGGTTCGGGTGTTGGCTGTGCCAGCGACCGCGTGGAAGCTATTGCTTATGTTTATTTACCGGATCTGGAAGCCGGTATTTTGGAAATGGTACATCCGTTTGACAATGCCTGTTCTTTTGATAATACTGAGTATGTAAATATTATCATCCGTAACAATGGTTCGCTGGATATTACTGATAATCTTACCGCATCTTATACCGTTAATGGTGGCCCCCCTGTAACGGAGGCCATCACAACGCCTATGGCTCCCGGCGACACTCTTGACTTTGTATTCAGTACGCCTATTACCCTTAACCTAAGCAGCGGCGAGGATACGACATTATATATAGTGGCCTATATTGACCACCCCGATGATACATATCCTGACAATGACACCATAAGTGGTGAATTCACCATGCTCTTTGGCCCGGAACCACCTGTAACTTATGATGATACCATCCCTTATGGTGGCATGGCTACCCTGATTGCCAATTCTCCAGGCGGCGATGTTTTATGGTACGAGGATTACGGCAGCCAGAACTTCTTCCATTCCGGTGATACGCTCGTGGTAGGCCCCTTGTACAACACAACAACTTATTATGCCGCAGCTTCTGATACGGCAGGCCCCGGTGTTGGCGTACTGCCCGAGTTGATATATTACGATTTTAACACTCCGGGAACAAGTGTACCCAATCTGGCTTCTTCACCCGTAGGTGATAATCCGGCTACCATAACAGGTACAGGTTTATCAATAGGTGGTACAGGCCTCTCAGGAACGGCTTTGGTAGGTACAGGGCAAAGCTCATCTACCAATGCGATAAATACCAACTGGGCAACCAACCTGAGTGGCAGTTTCACCATTTCCTTCTGGACAAGCGATATCCCTCCCAGTTCCACACTATACTATATTTTTGGAGATAATACCGCAGGTAGTTTCCGCTGCTTTACCAACGGTGTAGCCGGTGCTGACAACTGGATGGTACGTGGCGGCGGTTTGCCCGATTTGGCAATTAATGGTGCTGCAACAATGAATCCCAATATGGTTCATGCTGTTTATGATGCACCCGCAGGTGAATACAGAGCCTATATTGATGGTGTTTTAGTGAATACTGTTACTGCACCGACCACTAATACCATGAGTGGTACCAACTTTACTGTTGGTGGTTATAGCAGTAACTCCGGGCTCAATGGTTTGATGGATGAGTTCCGTATTTACAACAGAGCTTTAACAGATCAGGAAATTCAAAATTCTCTGGGTATGGTGGGCAGCGGTTGTGTAACTGCACGTATTCCTGCCACGGCTCATGTTATTTTCCCACAATATGAAGTGGCGGCCATAGCCATTACAGAACCGTTGGTAGATGATGATTGTATGGATGATACACAATCTGTGAGTATGCTTATAGCCAATCATGGTTCAGATACTATCGACAGCAATCTCACAGCATCTTATATCGTCAATAATAATGCGCCTGTTACAGAGCCTGTTACAACTGTTATAGCTCCCGGCGATACGATTGAATATAACTTCAGTACACCTATGGTATTCCCCGGTGGCGGTGAGATGACTTTACATCTGACAGCCTTTGTTGACCACCCTGATGATAATTATGCCTTTAACGATACTGTTAAAGACACCATTGATATTGTTAT
>PXBB01000102.1 GCA_003565735.1 Bacteroidales bacterium | reverse complement strand
TTTTCAATCTGAAATCAATGAGTTTGTTATCAGATAGCTTACTGATATCTTCGCCATCAACATATATCTTGCCTTCAGTAGGCTTATCAAGACCACCGATAAGATTTAAAAATGTTGTTTTGCCACTCCCTGAAGGGCCTACTATTGCTGTAAATTCCCCTTCGTTAATTTCTAAATTCACATTGTTTACTGCCTTAACAGGCGCAACAGAGCTGTTGTAAATTTTAACCAGGTTTTCTGTTTTTATTACTGTCATCGTATTTATTTTTTAATTTTTTAATATGCAATTACTTATATCTTTTTTATTCAAGTTTTTGCCATGTCGTTTATTCTTTCCTGACTGCTTCTGCCGGCTTTAATTTTAATGCTTTATAGGCAGGGTAAATGGCTGCCAGCACAGACGTTATCAAAACTAAAATTGCCAGATTTAGAAAAAACAAGCTGTCTAAAGTTGGGTAAATTATTGAGTCAAAGCCAAAGTCTGACAAACTGTCTCCTCCGAAGCCGGAAATATCAACACCATTTTTGGAAGTGAAATAAACACTTAAAGAACCTATTACAGAACCAAATATAGAGCCTGTAACAACTAAAAATGTCGTTTCTAGTATGATCATAGAAAAAACTCTGAGTTTACTCATTCCGACAGACATTAGTACACCCAGCTCACGGGTTCTTTCAAAAATAGTCATCAACATAGTGTTTAGCAATCCGAAGGCCATGGCAAAAAGAATGATTATTAAAAGTATCATCATGGCTATTCCCGAAAACTCTGTAATAAAGCTTAAGTCCGGGCTTATTTCGTACCATGTTCTTATCTCATTGGCGGGAAAGTTATTTTGTAATTGCGCCCGGAAAGCATCAACATCATCTATTTCGTGCAACAATATAGCGATTTCATTTATAACTCCTATACTTCCAAGTAGCTCCTCAATGTCAGCTTGTTTGACATAAACATTTCTTTCGTCATTGCTGGTGTTTGAAGTCCTGTAAATACCAACAACCCTGAAAGATGCTGATACAATTTCATTATCTAAATCCTGAAATGTTATGACTATTCTGCTTCCGGCACCAATTTTATGTTTTTCAGCCAACTGATTTCCAATCAGTACAGGATTTCTGCTTACAGATTCAAAATAGTCGCCATCAATGAGGTTGTGCTTGAGCGCGGTTGTGAGATTTTCCTGAGTTGGCTCTATCCCGTATATTTCAATGCCTGATGTCATGGATGCTGTGGCAAACATACCGTTGGCGCGTGTACGCGCCGTAAATGACTTTACTTTATCATGACGCGAAAGAAAATCTGAGATTTCTTCGTGCGCTTTAATAGTCATGGAAGTCTCCCTGTCAACAATATATTCCGGATTGTGAATCTGAATATGTGAGACATCATTTGTAATGCTTGAGTCAAACTGTTGATTTAACAAGCCGTTAATTAGTGCTGTGGCAAAAACGCCACCCCAGAGGCCAAAGCCAACAGCCAATATTATTACAATACTGCGGGCTTTGTTTCTCCATACATTGCGCCATGATATTTTTAATAGTGTTTTCATATCTTTTTTCAAATTCTTAATTTTTGATTAGTCTCTTCTTGTTTTTAACCTATACACCTTTATTATTGGATAAATTCCAATAAGTAGGGCTATGATGAATACTGTTAATGCCTCTGTAAAAAATATATCCGGTGCAACAGAAGTCGGAACAATGGCATCAAACCCAAAATCATCCATCAGATCGACAATATCTCCCGATAATTGAATAGGATTAAGGTTGAAGTATAATGCTATTGGGAAAGTTATGAATAAGCCCATGAGCACACCGATAAAACTTAAAAAAATTGACTCAAAAAGACATACTAAGGCAAGTTGAAATCTTTTCATGCCGATAGAAATCATCATTTTGAACTCTTTAATTCTTTCAAGCATCATGGTTAATATGGTTCCGAATAATCCAAAAGCAATAACTATGTACAAAATGTAGGCTATCATTCTGCTGCCGGCTCTGTCAACTTCCATCATTCTGAGTAAGTCAACCAGCATCTCTTCCCATGTTAAAGCCCGGTACCATTCGCTGTCTAACTCCTGATTTAAACTTTCTGCAATTCTGTTAGTGTGTCTGGGATTGTTTGGCATAATAATTAGGGACGACAGTCTGTCATAAGCACCAAAAAACCACTGTGCTTTGCCAAGAGACATGTAAACAGCATTGTTGTTCATGTCGGGAATAGAAAGGCTAACAATTCCTTTAACAGGAAACATGCCTGCTGCATTAACACCCCGAAAGCCCTGGCCTATTAAAATTAAAGTGTCGCCAATACCTAAGTTCATCACTCTGGCAAGACCCTCGCCAATAACAACGGCGTCGTCGTTTGGGCTTAGAAATTCTCCCTGTGTTAATCTCTCATCCAAATCATTGAGATTTAGTTCTTTGACAGGGTCTATGCCCATAACAAAAGCACCTCTCGTTTTAGTTTCGCCTGCTGCCAAAACAAAACTTTGAATGCGGGGAACTGTATAGCCAATGTCATTTTCAAAATTTTCGAGTATGCTCAGCAGTTCATCATCATAAAGAAGTATATTGTCTATTGAGGGCTCCTCCTCATAAAGGACATCTTGTATTTGTATATAACCGGTACTAAACTCAACCATGTTTTTAATCGAAATCTCGTAAGTCCCTCTCTCGAAAGAATCTGCCATTACTGCAAACATTACAGCAAACAACACAGAGGCAATGCTGATAAACGAGCGCCTTTTGTTGCGCCAGATGTTACGCCAGGCTAATTTTATAAGTGTTTTCATTATTTTTACGTTTTTCTTAATGTTTCTACCTTACGTTTTTCAAATTTTGAACAGAGAAAAAGCTGTCTTCTATGGGAATGTCAAACTGTGCCGCCTTATATTCTAAAATGGTTTTCTGCCCTCTTCTATCGTGGGGAATCATTTCGATGCGTGTGGGTATGGTGCGCCCACCCATTTTTTTAATGTTTTTGAAATAGAGTGTCGAAACAAGAACGTCATCCTCATCATAATTTTCAATTTTCATTTGTACGTATAAGTCCTTGGCTATCCACATGATAACCTTTCCGAAAACGATGGAAGACTCCGGCCTGGGGATAAGTTCTATAACCCAGCAGTCGCGCCCCTCATACCTCTCGCTGCGTAGTATTCTGTGGTTGTAGTCTGAAATATTGGAACTTTCTCTTACAAGGTCGTCGTTGGAGAAGTCGCTGCCCATCCACGACTGCGACATCATTGACGGTGGCAGCTTTATCATCCTGTCTATGTTTGGCACATAATTCCATATTTCATTTCCTCTTTTCAGGTAAGCTGTACCTTTGTCTCGGGCAGGGGCTGTTATTAGAATAAGTGCATAATCATCTCCCTTAGACCATGATTTCAAACTGACCTCTCTACTGTACCTGGGCCTAACGGTAGTCATCGTCATTTCAATAATAGACGAATTACCCTGCATGCGGTCTTCCATCTTACGTATTATTTCTACTGCCGACTCTTGTGCACTTAATGAACCAGTTCCTATAATGAGTGCTAATAAGAATAATGGTTTTGATAATTTGATGATTAATTTTTTCATAGCTTTTTTATTTTTTTTGAATATCTGTGGCAAATTTAATTCTGAATAATGTATTAAAAAAAATTTTCTTGATGAATGCCTTTTTTTTTCTGTTGAATGACATGGCTGCATTTTTAATCATCATTGTCCGAAAAAAAATGGCTTTAATAAGGGGTGATAATTAAAAGTTTTCTGATTGGCTTTTGACCTAAAGTAAGATTTAAATTTCAGTAATTTACATCCTTAAAGCAGTAGGTTAAAAAAAAATCTGAAAAACAAGTTTTTATCAATTTCATAAAATTTTATCGGATACTTATGATTTTTTTTACAATTTTAAAAATAATTACTTTGTAAGTTGAATTCATTTATTAAATTTGTAATAAAAATATTAATTAATTCAAACAAAAATGAAAAAAATGAAAAGAAATTTACTTATAGTATCATTACTATTCCTGGCTTTTGGTGTTCAGGCGCAGAGAATCAATTTGCAAAGTGGCAGCATGGCTCCTTTAAAAGGTGAAGATGTTGTTGAAGTAGTTTTCACTTACGAAGACATGAGGGTAGGGCGTATGACCGAGGAAGAGTATGTGGCTGAAAAAATGCAGGAAGAAGGAGGAGAGCGATTTAAAACAGGCTGGATTAATGATCGCAGCAGCAGATTTGAGCCTAAATTTGTAGAGCTATTCAACAAATATGCTGCACGTGCAGGTATTGTTTTGTCTCCCAACAATACACAAACGCGTTATGTTTTAATAATCAATACTTATTTTACTGAGCCTGGTTACAATATTGGGATAAACAGCCGCCCTGCCATGGTAAGCATGACTGCAACATTTATAGAAAGAGGCAATCCCGATAAAACGGTTGCAGTTTTTGATATTACTAATTCCAGAGGTTCCACAGCTTTCGACAGAGGGCATCGCATTCAGGAGAGCTACGCAAAAGCAGGTAAAGAATTTGGAAGAATTATGCGCAGAAAGTTGCGGTAAAACTCTTTTTTAAGGTAGAATATTCCAATACTACTAATTGAGTGTTATTGGAAGTTTTTAACTGCTTATAATTCAATGTGATAATCGGTCTTATGTGCAAGTACTTTATTTATAAAAAACCAAACTCCTATAGGATTTTATGTCATTAAAAAATGTTATTGTACTAGGCGCATCACCGAATAATACACGCGTTTCATATAGGGCTGTGAAGCGTCTCTACAATTATGATTACAATGTTACAGCTATTGGTAATAAAAGTGGTACAATAGCGTCTGTTGAGATTGTTAAGAACAAACCGCTCATACATGATGTATATGCTGTTGTATTATACCTTAAGCCTGAACGACAAAAAGAATATTACCAGTACATTATTGACATCAAACCAGAAATGGTTTTTTTTAATCCAGGTACTTACAACCCGGAGCTTGTAAAAATACTCAGAGAAAATAATATTAAAATAGTTGAAGATTGTGCTTTGGCGGCTTTAAGCATGGGGTCTTTTTAGCCTGCATTATTCACAAAAATTAAAAAAAAAAGAATATTTCATATCATTTTTAGCAACCGAAAAATATATTTGCGTCTTTATGTTTTAAGGTTTTATGTTTAGAAAATCAGTAGTACATAGTGTTTGCAGGGATGTTATATTGTCAAAATTTAGCAATGCTGTATTATTGTTAATCTTTAGCTTACTGGTTTCTATGTCATCTGGTTATGCCAATACATATTATTGGGTTGGAGGTAGTGGCGCTTGGACAAATCTTTCTAATTGGTCGTTAAGCTCCGGGGGAACTATACCACCCGGGAACATACCATCGCCTGCTGACAATGTTATAATAGATGATAATTCATTTGGTCAGGATTCTATACTGGTAATTAATTTGAACTTATCTGTTATAAGTTTTAAAGATTTAATTTGCACCAACCCTCAGGCTCCTATAGTATTTAGTGGGGGAAGCGGTGCCCAAATACTAAAAGTTTATGGTTCACTGCAGTTGTCCAATGAAACAACTTTTATGCAGCCTCAATCATTAACCATAGATTTTGAATCTCAGCAGACAGGCAATATTATCAGTACACATAATACATTCATCAGAAACATCAATTTTCAGGGGCTCAATGGTGGCTGGAGGTTAGAATCAGATTTATTGGCCGGAAATATCAATTTTTATTATGGCCAACTGGATTTTGATGGATTTGGTGTGGAAGCTGATGTTTTTTATTCCATGCAGCCGGCACAGCGTAGTTTATTGCTTTCCGATTCCGAAATTAGCATAACAAATTGGCAAATAGCAGGGGCGGGCATTTCTTTAGATGCAGGCACTTCACTATTAAAAACTGATGTGTTAGCACATAGTGGTAATGCAGCGTACCATAATGTTGTTATTGGCAACAGCTTGACCGGCGACACTTTAACATTCAATGAAGTGTGGGCTGATGAGTCTAATGTGCAGTTTAATGGGTATTTTACTTACAATACTTTGCATTTGGGCGGGGATTATGTTTTCTCTTTTAATGGCAGCCATACTTTTACTCAGGATTTAATTGCGGAAGGGATTGACTGTAGTAGGCGTTTAACAATGCTGGGAGCTGCACAGGGGACGCCGTTTTATAAAAGTTCAGGGGTGGTCACGGCTAACAATACAGTTATTGAAAACATTCATGCCGGAGGTGGCGCAGTATTTACTGCTGATAACTCTTACGATGGTGGTAATAATACGGGGTGGAGCTTTTCTGTTTTGCCTCCACGCAATTTATATTGGGTTGGCGGTAGCGGTCTTTGGTCAGACCCGGCTCATTGGAGTCTGACAAGCGGAGGGCCCGGTGGCGAATGTATCCCCACCCGTTTTGATAACGTTTTTTTTGATACGGCTTCTTTTGCAGCTAATGATACCCTTACGCTTGATTCGATATACCAAAGATGCTATGATATGATGTGGGATATTTACCATACTGTAAACATAACAGTATCGTTTACACCCTCTGCTGCTTTCAAGATATACGGAAGCTTGCAATGGGATAACCATATAAACTGGCTGTCTCAAATTATTGAAGTCGAATTTAAGGCAGAAACTACAGGTAAGACAATCAGGTCTAACGGCAGTAGTTTTCCTTCTGATGTGTATTTTTTGAACGAAGATGGTGAATGGTCCTTGCTGGATGATATGACAGCCGGAACAATTTATCACGAGGAAGGTGTTTTTATTACAAGCAGTCATAAACTCACTTTAAGCAATTTTATTTCTAATGGTGGAGGACATAGGTCTATCTATTTTGGGAACTCTCTTGTTGAACTTATAGACAGTGATTCAGAGTTTTTTGTCCAAGGAGTTAATATGATATTTTCTGCAGGCAACTCCTTGATAAGGTTTCTTAATGAAGGAGCTTTTAAAAGTGACTACTCAACGGTTTTGGATTTTTATGATGTTGAATTTGTTTCAGGCTTTGGAAGTGTAGAGTTTTTCAATAATTACACTAATAATTTTAACAGGGTTGGAATACATGCTAACTGCAGTATTACAGGAAGTTTTAATGTAAACCACCTGACGCTTTTTGGTAACCATACTTATAATATAGCCCCTCAATCAAGTGTTAATATTAATGACAGTATAATTTTTAACAGTGGTTGCCAGGCGCCTTTGTTTTTAAAAAGTCTCTATGATAGTACGGTTTCTTATATTCATAAGGCTTCCGGCATAGTAGAGGGTGAAAATTTGATATTAAAAGATGTTCATGCTACCGGTGGTGCTTCTTTTAATGCAATAGCATCGGTTGATTTGGGCAACAATAATGGCTGGCAGTTTACCCCACACCTTGGCACCGATTTATATTGGGTCAATGGATCCGGCAACTGGAGCGATTCCAACCATTGGAGTTATAGTAGTGGCGGCAGTGGTGGCGCATGCATACCAACACCTTTAGATAATGTTATTTTCGACCACAACTCGTTTAACTATCTCCTTGATACAGTATTATTTGATGTAGCTAATGGCTTTTGTTTTAATATGACATGGCAAGTGGATTCTTTTACACCCATTTTTTTATCTAATGCGCTTTCCAGCTTACATATTTTTGGATCGCTAACGCTTGATTCGTCAATGTTCTTTAACCACCAGGCCCGAACATATTTTTTAGCAACTCAAAATGGCCATACTATTGAATCTGCCGGTAATGCGTTTTCTTATCATGTATTCTTCGATGGACAGGGTGGGGAGTGGAGCTTACTGGATACCTTTAAAACAACAAGTATTGTATATCATTTTAAAGGAAGCTTGATTCTAAACAACCAGCTTATGGAAATTGGCAGCTATCTGAGTTATTCTTATTTTCAAAGGGCGTTGGATATGACAAACTCGGAACTGCATATCAAACTTGATTATTACACAGGACTGGCAGAATTTAATGCATCCGGCAATGATTTTAATTTAAAAGCTGATAGTTCAGAGATGGTTTTTTGGCAAGGTGCACCAATAATACATTTACATACAAATGACAGTTTAAAGTTTTGGCATGTTTCGGTTCTTTCCGGTGGCTCTACGGCTCAACTTAATACATTATCAGCAGCTCATACATCAACATTTAGGAGGTTTTATTGTCATGGTGACATGGCTTTTATGGGGTATAATTACTTTGATACACTGATTCTTGCAGGACCTGCAAAGTATTCCTTTTCACATTTGAATGCTCAAAAAATTAACGAACTGGTCAGTATTTCCGATTGTAATGAACGCATAGAAATTGTCTCTACAGATACTGACCCCGGCTTAATTTTTAACAGCAGTGGTTCAGCCCCTCTTAATGACTGTGATATAAATAACGTTATTATTCAGGGAGGCAGTACCATTTCTGTTCAAAATGGAACTGGTCAAGGCAATACTTCCGGTTGGGATATAATTCCGGTGCAGCCACTGGACTTATACTGGGTGAATGGCTCCGGCAACTGGGATGACCCCTTCCACTGGGCTTACACTTCCGGTGGCGCCGGCAATGCTTGCGTACCAACTGCCATAGACAATGTTTTTTTTGATCAAAACTCTTTTACTTCTTCTACTGATACAGTTACCCTCAACGTTCATGGGTTTTGTAATAATATGACTTGGGATGACATTCAATGTGACGCTCTGTTTAGAGGCCCATTTGGGGTAACAAACTATTTGAATGTGCATGGCTTTCTGATATTTGATACTTTAATGACTACAGAACGTATAAGTATCAATTTTTTAACCAATACACCAGGACAAGTGGTTTCTACGCACTCAAAAACGATCAACAATGTTAATTTCAATGGTAATGGTGGCTGGGAGTTAGAAAGTGGTCTTAATGCAATCAATATTATTTTAACCAAAGGTCATTTATATACTCAGGGTCATCCTATATACGCAAGAGTTTTTCGCTCCACTCATAATAACCAGCGTACTCTCGACCTGAGCAATTCTACATGCAGCATACAAAACTCATGGTTAATTAATGCCAACCAATTAACTTTTAACAGTGGCACATCAAACATAGTAATGCATAGTTTTACTATTAACCCTTATTATTTTCAAAATTCGGGGGCAGGTGCACTGGAGTACTATAACTTGCATTTTGCCAGCGATGTTGGCATTGCCAACCTGAATTCTTCTAATCAATATTGTTCTTTTAACTCTGTGCATTTTGCAGGTAGTGGGGAGATTATGGGTACTAATAATTTCGATACCCTATCTATGAGTCCCGGCAACAGCTATATTTTTGACACTTCTCATTTGCAAACTATTGGTAATTATTGGCGTGTAAGGGGTAATAATTGCTATCCCATTAACCTGCGCAGTAATATATTGGGAACTCAGGCTGAAATCCATAAAGCCTCAGGAGTAGTTTCCGGTGATTTTTTACACATACGAGATATTAACGCCTCCGGTAATGCTATGTTTTTTGCAGGGGAAAACAGTAGTAATACTGCTAATAACTCAGGATGGATATTTAATAACCAACCGGGTTATACTTTCGGTTTGGGTAATGATACGATAGTATGCTCGACTGATCCACTGGTATTGACTACCGATAATTTTAACGGAGGCGAATGGTTTCTTTGGAGTGACAGCAGTACCGGACCAACATTAAGCGTTTATAAAAATGGTACTTATTGGGTAGAGGTATATTATAGCGATGATTGTTATGTTACAGATACTATTCAGGTTACTTTTTTCGAGCCCGTACTTATTAATTTCCCACCCGATACAACAATTTGTGAAGGTGATACGCTTATTCTTAAAGCTGATGGCGCTATCCAAAGCTACCTTTGGAATAACGGTTCTCATATGCCGGAATTAGCTGTGAGTCAAAGTGGTATATATTCGTTAACGATTACAGATTCTAATAACTGTAATGATACTGATAGTATTGAAGTTACCGTAATTGAAATCCCTCGCCCGGATTTGGGCAACAATACTTATTTGTGTATGGGAGATAGTATAATGCTGGATGCAGGGGATTTTGACGCTTTCCTTTGGCATGATTACTCAACAGATCGTCATCTTATTGTTAAAGACGAAGGTGTTTATTGGGTGGATGTAACCGGTCAGTGTGGTAAAGGCAGGGACAGTATTTATATTTGGCTCTTAGATTGTGATTTCTTAGTCCCTAATGTGTTTACTCCTGATGGTGATGGTATAAATGATTTTTTGGAAGTGGTGGCTAAAGAAATTGAAAATTATGAATTGACTATATTCAACAGGTGGGGTAGGGAAGTTTTTCGCTCTAATAGCCTTGATAATCAGTGGGATGGTACTTATAAAGGCAGGCCTTGTCCCGCTGGTGTTTACTACTGGACGGCGTCCTATATCAGAACATCCAATTTTGGCGAGGTTAAATCCTTCAAGAGTCAGGGAGCCGTTACTTTAATAAGGTGATATGTTAAAATATTGATATTAAGATATTTACAAAATTTTTTTATAATAACTCCCAACTGGTTAAACCCAATAATGTGTTTAGTCATGTACGCTCCTATACTGCCGCAATTTACTTTTTACTATTTCAAATTAAGAAATAATGTTATCCGAAAAGCAAAAAAGCTTAATTTTGTTTTTTTTTAGCAGTAATGGTATATATTTTTATGAGATTTTTATTAGTGGCACATCTGTTGGGTTTGATTTTTCTTTGTAAGTCATATGGGCAGGATCGATTTACCATAAGTGGTTATGTTCGTGATGCCACCTCTGGAGAAAACCTTATAGGTGCCAGTGTGTATATTAAAGAAACGCTACAGGGGGCCTCCACTAATCATTATGGTTTTTACTCAATAACACTTGAACAAGGAAGCTATACCCTGGTGGCTTCTTTTATTGGGTACGAAGTGCAGGAGCAGGAATTAGAAATTGTTAATAACGAAAGGGTTAACTTTTTACTAGACCCCGTAGCTGTTACGACGGATATTGTTGAAATAACTTCTGAGCGTTTGGATCATAATGTGCAAAGTACCGCAATGGGAACCATTAACATAGATGTTGAGCGTATCCGTACGCTACCTGCCTTTCTGGGAGAAGTGGATATTTTGAAAACGATTCAGTTGATGCCCGGTGTGCAATCTTCTGGCGAAGGAAATACCGGCATGTATGTAAGGGGTGGGGGGCCGGATCAAAATTTAATCCTTTTGGATGAAGCTGTGGTGTATAATGCATCTCACCTTTTTGGTTTTTTTTCCGTCTTTAATGCTGATGCTATAAAAAATGTAGAACTGATTAAAGGTGGGATGCCTGCAAATTACGGTGGTCGCTTGGCTTCTGTTTTAGATATTACCATGAAAGAAGGTAACAACAGAAAATATGAAGCCCGTGGCGGCTTAGGCCTTATCTCCTCACGGCTTACGGTGGAAGGGCCTATTCAAAAAGAAAAATCTTCTTTTATCGTATCCGGAAGACGGACATATATTGATGTTCTTATGCGTCCTTTTATCAGGCGCGATTCTCCGTTCAGGAACTCAGGGTACTACTTTTACGACCTTAATGCTAAAGCCAACTATATACTATCCGACAAAGACCGTATTTTTGTAAGTGGGTATTTTGGTCGCGATGTTTTTAGCTTTAACAATGAAGACTCAGAATTCAGCAACTCTATTGCCTGGGGCAATGCTACCACATCTATTCGCTGGAATCACCTTTTCAGCGACAGGCTATTTATGAATACATCGTTAATCTATAGTAATTATGAATTTGATTTCTCAGCACGTCAAACAGATTTTGATATAGCGCTGCGTTCAGGAATTAACGATTGGAATGCTAAAGTTGATTTCAATTATTTTCCTGATGCTTTTCATAACCTTAAATTCGGACTTAACTACATATACCACATATTTACACCTAACAATGCTACTGCTAATTTCAGGGAGGTTGACATTCAACTGGGAGACCCTGTAAAGCTTTACTCCCACGAAGCGGCTTTGTATATAAACGATGAGATTACCTTATCCGAAAATATTGCTTTTAATGTGGGGTTGCGTTATTCATACTTCGAGCATGTTGGCCCTTTCGACCGCTTTGTAATGGGAGACTTAAACAGAATTGTGGATACTTTAAGCTACAATCGCGGAGAAAGCATCAAAACGTACAATAATTTGGAACCCAGATTATCTATGCGTTTTAAGTTAAATGCTAATTCCTCGGTGAAAGCAGCTTATACTCAAAACTATCAGTATATTCATTTGGCATCTGTATCAGGTATGACTATGCCAACAGATATATGGGTACCCAGTACCGACTTGGTAGAGCCTCTTTTTGGAACACAATATGCTCTGGGTTATTTCAGAAACTTTTTTGACAACCGTCTGGAAACATCCATTGAACTGTACTACAAAACCATGGAAAACCTTATTGAATTCAGAGAAGGCGCCCTACCGGAGGATAACATTAATAACAATATTGACAATAATTTTGTTTTTGGTGAGGGAGAGTCGTATGGTGCAGAGTTTTTTATCAACAAAAGATTTGACAAATTAACAGGTTGGGTGGGTTATACCTTATCGTGGACTAACCGTACATTCCCCGATATTAATAAAGGACGCACCTTTCCAGCAAAATACGACAGGCGTCATGACCTTTCAACAGTGGCTTCTTACAGATACAATGACAGGTTGACTTTTTCTGCTGTTTTCGTTTATGCCAGCGGTGATGCTATAACTATCCCTACTGGCAGATACTTTATTGAAGGTTCTGTTATCAACCAGTTTGAAGAAAGAAATTCCTACAGAATGGAACCCTACCACAGACTGGATATTTCTATTGAATATTTGCATCGAAAAACAGAAAAATATGAGTCCAGTTTTAACTTTTCTGTTTTTAACGTGTACAACAGGGCTAACCCCTTTTATATATACTACGAAACCACAGGTGACCTTGAAAGTTTGTCGGTTGAAATTAAAGCCAAGCAAGTATCTCTTTTCCCCATACTGCCATCAATAACCTGGAACTTTAAATACTAGCAAAAACTTATGAATTACAAAAATATTTTTATACTGTTTCTTTTAGCCTTACTTTTTTACGCATGTGAGAAAGATATTACATTAGATATCCCACCACCTGAGGAAAAGATTGTTGTAGAAGGGTGGATAGAGCAAAATAAACCTGCTCAGGTTATCTTATCCAGAAATGCTGCTTTTTTTTCAGCAATTGATACCTCGACATTGGAGCGTTTAATTATTGCCGATGCTACCGTTCTTGTCAGGGAAATTGAAACTGATGTGCAGGAACAGCTTAATGTGTCCATAGATTTTAATTTTTTCCCGCCTTTTATTTATAGAGGGGAACATTTGTTGGGCAAAATAAACCATAGCTATGAACTTACGGTTATTGTAGATGACTTTGAGCTAACTGCTGTAACCAGCATTCCTGAAGTAGTGAAAATGGACTCTGTATGGTTTGAACCTGATGATCAACTCGATACTTTGGGGTTGATTTATTTTGGGTTTACTGATCCTCCTGAGCTTGGCAATTATTACAGGGTTTTTGCTAAAAGACTGCATAAAGATATCAGATTTGTGCCTGTTAGGGGATCTGTTTATGATGATATTTTCTTTAATGGTCAGGATGTGGAGTATGGTTTTTTTAGAGGAAGAGACAGGTATAGACCGGTAGATGAAGAAGAAGGTTTTGAAAGGTTTTATTTTAAAGTGGGAGACACCATATTTACAAGAGTTGCCATGATGGATAAGCGGCACTTCGATTTTTGGCGCAGCTACGAAGAGGCCATTTATGCCGGAGGGAACCCTTTTGCGGCGCCTATTTCATTAGCTTCCAACATAGAAGGTGGCTTGGGCGTGTGGGGCGGCTATGCGGCTACTTACGACACCATTATCGCTAAACCGCAATAATTGTAATGTGTATTTAAAATATGATAGGGGCCGAATTGAAAATTAATGAATGGTTTTCATTTTTAAAATAAATGCTAATTTTTGACATAGACAACAATTTTTTTTATTTATGGAGTTATTATTAAAAACTACTTAATTTTTTATCTTTAAAATGGAAATAAACTTTTTAGGTACCGGAGCGGCTTTTTGCATAAAAAATTACAATTCCAATGCCCTGATTATTAAAAATAATAAAAAACTACTCATTGATGCAGGTAATGATATTCGTTTTTCTTTACACGAAAAAGGCTATAGCTATACTGATATAGATGCTGTATATATAACTCATTTTCATAGCGATCATATTGGAGGCCTTGAGTATCTTGCCTTTAAGTCCTTTTTTGACCCCAACTGCCCAAAAATAAAACTTTACATTCACGAATCATTCGTTGAAACATTATGGAATAATTCATTGAAAGCAGGATTAGCTTTGATTAGTGAAGGCGAGCTGTCATTGCATGACTTTTTCGATCTTAAGCCTGTTACAACACATTTTGAGTGGGCTGACACACTTTTTAACTTGGTGCCTGCCAAGCACGTGACAAATTCCACTGATTTATTTCCGGTTTTTGGATTGATATTTGAAAATCAAAAAAATGTGGCATATATAACAGGAGATACCAGATTTACGCCAGATTATTTGAAAGAACCATACCAGAAAGCCAGTTACATTATTCATGATGTTGAAACGATTAGTCAAAAATCAACTATTCATCCGCATTTTGATGATTTAATAAAACTGCCGGCAACCATCAAAGAAAAAATATGGCTCTGGCATTACCACGATAATGTTGTAGATAACTTTGAACTTTGGCAGAAAAAAGCTCAGGAAAATGGCTTTTTGGGTTTTATCAAAAAAGGAGATTCGATACATATATAAATCAATATTTTTGAAATTTTTAAACCGTTAAGCTTTGAAAATTATCACAGAACATTCGTTGGCCTTTTTAATGCTTTGTCTGGCACTAGCCGTTTTGTACGCCCTTTTGCTATATTATAAAAATAAAAAAGAAGACTTTTCCAAACTTCAAAAAATTGTTCTTTTTGCATCGCGAACTATTGCTGTAACTCTTATAGCCTTTTTTTTGCTGAATCCTTTGATTAAAAGTCTCACCCGGCAAACTGAAAAACCAATCATAATATTTGCTCAGGATAACTCTGCATCTTTAGTTGCTATACCGGATTCAACCTTTTACCGTGAGGCATACCCCGAATCCGTTGAGCTTTTGCTTAACCGCCTTGAAGACCAGTATGATGTGCAAAGCTTTAGCTTTGGTGAAAATGTCCGCCAGGAACTGCCTTTCAGTTATTCGGATAAAGTTACTGATATCAGTGAACTGTTCAGGTATGCCCAAAATGCTTTTTACAACAGGCACGTTGGGGCTATGATTTTAGCATCTGATGGCTTATACAATGTCGGTGTGCACCCTTTGTATGCCATGCGTTACATCAATTATCCGGTTTACACAATAGCTTTAGGAGATACAACGGTTTATAAAGATGCTATTCTGGAGCGTATAAACTTCAATCGTATCGTTTTTCTCAATAACAATTACCCTGTTGAGGTGCTCGTTAACGCCCGAAAAGCTAAGGGGGAACAAACAAACTTAAAAATTTACATCAATGACCATCTTAAAGAAACGCAAACCATAACAATTGACGATGATAATTACAGCCAAAGTTTCCGTTTTGTTTTTGAAGCACAAGAAACCGGACAGCATAAAATTACGGCCAAGCTTAGCCCATTGCAGGGAGAAATGAATACCGCCAATAATGAAGCTACAGCTTATTTCGACGTGGTTGACAGCCACCATAAAGTTCTTTTGCTTTACAGTGCGCCTCATCCCGATGTAGCCGCCATAAAAAATGCCATAGAAAATAATATCAACTATGAACTGGAACACTATCAAGCAGATGATTTTACAAAACCATTAGAGGACTACAGTTTGATTATTCTACACAGCTTACCATCAGTCAATATGCCTGCAAATGAATTGTTTAGAAAAATTGAAAATTCACAAGTTTCTCTTTTATATATACTGGGAAGTCAAAGTCACATTCCGCTTTTTAATCAAAAACGTACAGGGCTTGTTATTAGAGGTAGCCGAACATCAATTACTGAAGCGCTGCCATATTACAATAGGGATTTTCAGTTTTTCACCTTAGAGGAATCAACTTTGAATACATTACAGCGTATGCCTCCTTTGTACGCTCCTTTTGGCGAGTACCAACTGTCGCCTGCAGCCTCTGTTTTGTTATATCAAAGAATAGGTGCAATAACTACGGAACAGCCTTTAATTTTTTTTAATGAGGCAGACGGACGAAAAATTGGCGTAATTACCGGCGAGAATTTATGGCGTTGGCGTTTTAGAGATTATGCCCTCAATGAAAATCAAAATGCAACCAATGAAATCATTCAAAAAATTGTTCAATATCTTGCTATCACCGTAGAGAAGAAATATTTTAATGTGAGCAGCCAGGATATATTCTTCGAAAATGAAAACATTATTTTTGATGCAGAAGTTTATAACAAAAGCTTTGAACTGATAAACACCCCTGATGTGTATATGTCTATTGAAGATTCGGAGGGTACAAGCTTCAACTATACTTTTTCGAAAACTTATCAGGCTTACAAATTGGATGCGGGAAGGTTGCCCGTAGGAGACTATATATACGAAGCCCATGTAAACGTAGGCCATGAAATTTTTAAAGAAACCGGTGCATTTACTGTGGCAGCACTTAATATTGAATATTCAAATACTGTTGCCGACCACAGACTTATGTCTAACATAGCCCAGACCAGAAATGCTTTTATGTTTTACCCCGACGAGCTGGACAATTTGTATCAGAGTATTCTTGACAACCACGACATCAAACCTGTCATTTATCACAAAATGGATTTTACTGATATGCTAAACTTGCCGTGGTTACTTTTCTTGATTGTGGCATTGCTTTCTTTAGAATGGTTCGTGCGTAAATGGAGTGGCACTTACTAATTTTTTTAAATTTTTTTTATACGTTTTATAAAATAATGTATATTTGCAGTGTTAGCTGAGTATATCATTAAAGATATGCATCTAATACTGTCCGATGGTGTAACAGGCAACACGTCTGATGCTGAATCAGAAGATTATAGGTTCGACTCCTTTTCGGACAACAATCAGTAATTATAAACCGCTGTAAAAATTATAGCGGTTTTTTTTTAGAGAGTATGGATTTGTAAACCTGCTTTTTGGTAGGGTTTAAGTTGTGCGAAAGCCTCGAAATGGTTTTACAACTGTAAAAAGACAACTAAACTGCAAGTAACCCAAAAAAAGAGTAAATTTGAGCTTTTAAAATATAATTAGTAATTAGAACAAGATGACACTTTGGAACAACGGTACTGAAATACAATTTTTCACAGAAGCAATGAAGAATTTTGCTTCGCCAGAGCAACTTTTTTACAATTTGCAAAGCGGTTATTTTGCCTATGTTCCAAAAGGTTCAGACGCAAAAGGACAAACTTTGCAGAGTAGAAATTCTCTAATAGGGCAATTTACTGAAAAATGGAGCAAAACACTTTTTGAACCAATTGCCAAAGAATTAGGACTTCACGCAGTAAATAGCGTAGTATGTGACGAACTTGGTCTATCAAGACAATCAAACGCAGACCTTGCATTTTGCACAACAAACAACACCATGCAAAAACCTGAAAACATAAAACTTCTGTTTGAAATAAAAATGAGTGTGGTTTCAAATTATAAATACACTCACCCAAATAATGTTGAATACATTGGCGACTACAAACAACATAAAGGAAATCCAGCATTACTGCGTTCTGATTCAATGTTAAAAGCCATTGGAAAATCAATCAATATTCGTGTTTCGGGCATTGATTCTACAAGAATTCCGGTAGTTGTTTTAGGTAACAGCCCTATAACCGAGAGTTATGTTAAAAAAGTAGATTTTCTAAAAACTTCGGGAGTTATTCAAGGTTTTTGGTCTTTGAATCCGAAGCCAACAAACTCTGACTATATAAAAAAATCACCAAAACTAGGTTTTCAAACAATATTAGACAGAGAGCAACTCTTCGATAACTGCAGAGAACTTGTAAATAATGATATGAATTACTTTTCCTCAATGATTTCAAAATTAAAACTTGGAGAAATTATAAGAATCTCAAGTCAAGAAACCACAGATATTGCAAAAGCAGAGAAATTTTTAACCTTAATCCGAAGCTAAAATGAAAAGACCAAAAGGAACAAAAACAAGTGCTTTCGGAACAAACGGAAGAATTAACCACGACAGCTCAAAGTTTTACAATTCTAAACTTTACACTGAGCTAGGTGATATAAAGATTCTTGATAAGAACGAAAATCAGTTTCCTGAAGAGTTAGAAAATAAATTTATTCTTGGTACAGCAGAAAATTTGAAAGAGTTGCCCGACAACTCAGTTCATTTAATGATTACTTCGCCGCCATATAATGTTTCAAAAGAGTATGATGAAGATTTATCGCTAAAAGAGTATTTGCAACTTTTAGAGAACTCATTTAAAGAAACTTATAGAGTATTAGTAAATGGTGGGCGTGCTTGTATAAATGTTGCCAATCTTGGTAGAAAACCATACATACCTCTATCTGACTTCATATCAAAAATGATGTTAGACATTGGTTTTAATATGCGCGGTGAAATCATTTGGAACAAAGCAGCAAGTGCAAGTCCTTCAACAGCTTGGGGTAGTTGGCAAAGTGCCGCTAATCCTATTTTAAGAGATGTGCACGAATACATTTTAGTTTTCTCAAAAGGAGATTATAAAAGAGAAAAAGGGAAAAAAGATAATTCCATAACAAAAAAACAGTTTATGGAGTGGACAAAATCTATTTGGACAATGAACGCAGAAAGCGCAAGGAGAATTGGACATCCTGCACCTTTTCCAGAAGAGCTTCCTTATAGACTAATTCAACTTTATTCATTTAAGGGAGACATAATTCTTGACCCATTTATGGGAAGTGGAACTACAGCAGTTTCGGCATTTAAATCAAATAGAAAATTTGTGGGTTATGACATTTCACAAGAATATATTCAACTAGCAGAGAAAAGACTAAAACCATTTTTAGAACAGACATCTCTAAAATTTGAGATAGTTGAAAATGATGAAGAATAGAACAACTGCAGACAAAGCAGCCATAAGGTAAGCACAATGGTGGTAAAAATTCAAAGAAATATCATTTTTATTAATTTGGGATGTTGTTTTACAAGAAATTGCACATAAATGGCTGCTAAGCAAAACAGAAAGATATAGATGCAAAACTAAAAGAGCTGTTATTAATCAGATACTGAAATAAAAAGTAATGAAATTATTATTGGCAATCGGAGCGGGTAGTTTTATCGGAGGGGTGCTGCGCTACTTACTTTCAAACCTTATACATACAAAAAGCTTGACACACTTTCCTGTGGGTACACTTACGGTAAACATAATAGGATGCTTTATCATAGGAGTGATTTTCGGTTTTACTGAAAAAGCAAATCTAAATCAGGAGTGGCGCCTTTTTCTTGCAACCGGAATTGTTGGTGGCTTTACAACTTTTTCCGCCTTTTCTATTGAAACAATTGCTATGCTAAGGGATGGTCAATTTTGGGGTGGGGCTGCTTATGTTATGGCAAGTGTTGTTTTAGGGCTTTTTGCGACTCTTATTGGTGTTTTATTAATTAAAATATTTTAACCAATGAAAAACCATACAAATGCAAAGATGCTTCGTGTCTTTATTGATGAAAATGATAAATATGAGACACAACTACTTTACGAAAAAATTGTTTTTGAAGCTCACGAACAAGGTCTTGCCGGAGCTACAGTTATTAAAGGCATAATGGGTTTCGGACCAAATTCAAAAAAAATTCATTCTACAAAATTATTTGAAATTTCATCTGATTTGCCTATGATTATAGAAATCGTGGATACGGATGAAAAGATCAAAAAGTTTATCGCATCTCTTGAGCATGTTTTTGAAAAAACTAATTCAGAAGTGTTCATTGTTATTGAGAAAGTTGAGTTTATACGATACCGTAAAAGCGAATAATACTGGCTTTTAAATGAGCTGTACTGCCTGAAAATTTCAAATCACGTATCAATTAAGAAACCCTTTTTGAATAATACTTTTTTAAAAAAGGAAAGCATTTTTGTTGAAAAGGATATAACCAAAGTTAAATGTGAAAACCCATGGCTCTGATGTGCTTTCAAAATAGGAAATGCTCAGGCTAAAAGGGCCTGCAAATGTATGTCTTACAAAAGCAAGCTCTGCCATTGTTCGTATCTTTGGACTTCGGCTGTGGAACAAAGCATTATCATTTTCAGGTGCCATATCCATCAATGACTGAAAAGCAAATGTCTTAGCCTGTATAGAGCTTGAGGGGGAGATGTTGTAACCTAATTTTAAGCCTGTTGCAAAGTAATTATTGGAGCGAAATTCCGGAAGGAATCTCGTTTTGGCTATCGTTATCGGATTGAATTGATGGGCCATGGCAAGAGAAGCTGTAGTGTGACTGAGTAATGGTCTGTTGCTTAAAAATGTTTCAAACAATACACCATGATACAGACGGTCTGTTGTTGAAAAGTTATTTTCAAACCGTGTTGAAAATTCTAACCATGAATGATGATGCAAGCTGCTTTCATTATTAATGGAAGTATTTCCGGGAACAAATTCTTCGCGTCCGTCAACATGTCTGATTGAAACATTCAGAAACATTCCGCTTTTGGCATACTGGGCATGATCCTTTGTGTTGTATGTGTAGCTTAGTTCAACAGTATAAGGGTTAAAACGCGTGAGATGTGCCGTATCCAGTTTCGAAAAAATCCTTGAATCATAAAATTCATTATCCATAAACACTTTGTGACTTCCTAATTCAATTTTACCTCTTTTGCCGGCCCGAATACCCAACTGCACCCCGCCAATGCTTTCAGATTGCTTTAAAAACGAAGTTTTTTGTTCTTCAAATATGTATGCCGAACGCGACGCATATTTTTTATGGTTATAAATCAGGTCGGCGTTGATATAGAATGGTAATTTTGTAGGCATATCCATACGTGATGAAATGCTGAAGCTGTTATATGTTTTTCCTAAAAACAATCTTCCTGAAAGAGATATTGGGTTTTTTCTCAGCCATCTGTATTTTAGTTGGGTGAAAGCCTGATTGTCACTTGAAGAAGAAATGTTTCCCCCAAAACTTCTTTGAGCATCAGTCTGGTATAGCATTTCCAGATAAAGATCATAATAACCTGTTTCGGGGTTGAAAGCAATGCAAGGATAGCTATATCCGAAATTTACACTCGAAAGCATGCTCAGGTAATTTTTTTGTATTTCTTCAATATGCATAGGGTTTGTGGAACTCTTAAGCTGATGCACAACAAACTGTTTCTGATTTTCAGATAGTCCGGATACATGTATTTTGTCGATGTAAAGCTCCGGTATTTCTTGTCTGAAAGCTTTCCGTCTTTCATCTACCTTTTTTTTAACCACCCTGTGCTCTATCATAAAACCGTAATTATCGATTTGCGCTAAAGCAGCTTCATAACCACTGTTGTATATTTCTTCACTTCGGCTAAAGTCATTTACTCTAATGTTTGGAACATCAGGCCGTATTAAAATTCCCTTTTCAGCCTCCACACTATAATTGGTGTGATTCATCAACATCCTTTGTAGCTGTACCAAAATATCATGGGATGAAGGCTTGCCCGGATTTTCTGAAACAACGCTACCGATAATAATATCCGGCTTGAATTCTTCTTGAACAACATTTACAGGGAAATTGTTGTACATGCCACCATCCATCATAAGATCCCCGTTAATAGTTATGGGCTTAAAAAAGAAAGGAAATGTCATTGAAGCTCTTATGGCATCGGCAAGACTACCGTAGCGCATTACCTCTCCACGCCTTTCTTCAATATTAGATACCATGCAGCGAAATGGTACAAAAAGGTTGTCAAAGTTGTAATTTGCTGATGCGGCAGCAGGCACAAAATACTTCATAAAAAGAAAATCCATGAGATATGGAGACACAATACTTGAAGGTAAATTGTCACGAAAAACGTAACCGGAGCCGTTATTTCTTAGCTGATTAATTGAAAAGTTTATATTTATCCATGTTGGATCGGGCTTGGGCTGCATGTAATAATAAGTGTACTTGTTGTCTATGTTACCTGATGCCGCATCAATAAAAGCGTCCGACATAACTATTTCCATCATTTCCTCGGGAGCATACCCCGCTGCATATAAACCCCCTATTATTGCTCCAATAGATGTTCCCGCAATAAAATCTATAGGTACGCCTTGCTCTTCTAGCGCTTTAAGAACACCAATGTGTGCAACACCCCGAGACCCTCCACCGCTTAAAACCACTGCAACAGTTGGACGCTCTCCCCGTCCGTTGCCTATTAAAACAGCAGATTGCAATGACAAAGACGAAAGCATACTTATTAAACATAAGCAAATTGTGAGACCCAATTTATTATTACTTGGTAGTAAGTTCTTAATTTTTTTTTCTGTTGATATTTTCATTTTTCTAACAATTGAATCTCATTTACTAAGCAAAAAGTTTTACAGCTTGGTTTATATGACAATTGCAAATATTGAATGTTTTTTTTTCAAAAAAAATATATTCTTTTTGAATGACTTGTTTTATGTGTTGAAAGGGAGAATAATGCTTTTAAAAATATATGCAATAGCCAACAGCCATTTAACTTTCTAGATTTTATTGAAATTCACCTTCGGTTATCAAAATATTTTTTAGTTTTGTATTATAAGTTTTGTAAGAATGAAGATAAAGTAACTTTTAATAATTATGGCTATGAAAAAAAACTATTTGGGTTCATTATTTCTGATATGCATATTACTATTTGTCAGCTCTTGTGTTTCATTTAGTGAGGGTTGGGGCTATATGTCGCCAAGAAAAAGTGCCAGTACAACACAAAATATAATAGAAGAGGCCAAAGCTATGGAAAAGACAGCAAGCACAAAAGAGGATGTTGAAAAAATTATCGTCACCTACAGAAAGGTCGAGGCGGCAGATCCTTACAACTGTTTTGCTTTGTGGAAAATAGGTAATTATAAACTTTTGCTGGGCGCTGCTTATGCCGATAACAGAAAAGAGAAATCATATTATTACAAGGAAGCCATAAAGTATTGCGAGAAAGCTATGTTTACCAATGAGGCTTTCCGAAAGGCGGTTTTAGATGGTATGGATATCACAGAAGCTGCCGCCTTCCTAACAATAGATGAGATAGATGCTATGGGTTATTGGTACACGGCCCGCTTTTATTATTTTAAGGAGTGTTTATCGCCTTTCAGGCGTTCATTCAATACCAGAATAGTGCGCGACAACAATGAAATTATTGCACGCATTGATAAACTTGATCCCAATTGGGCTGGTGGGGGTAACTATTTCTCCAGGGGCCTTTATTATATAGCTGTTCCTGAAAGATTTGGCGGTAGCAAAGAGAGGGCAGCCCGGGAATTTGACAAAGCCATTGAGGTTGGACCCCAATTTTATGTAAACCGCTGGGGAAGAGCTAAGTATTTATATGCCTTGATTGGTAATGAGCAAGGATATCTTGAGGATTTGAAATGGGTAGCATCACAAGACCCTGCCAAAGGAGGCAATCCACATGCATGGAATCTTTACTTTATTAATGATGCAAGAAAAATGCTTGCTGAAAGAGAGTAATATACTTTTTTTTGACTATATCCATAAAGCTGAAGGACAAAATGTTAGCAAGCTTATTAAAGGTCAAACATAGCCCCATTTTCATTATAATTGGGGTTTTATTGATGGGATTAGCAACTTGTACGCAGAAGACAAAAAAGGACGATTCTGACACACAAAACGGAAGTGCTGACTTATTTATTGGAAAATGGAAATCAGTAAAACGCGCCACGCCTTACACTGCTGAATTGAAAATACATCCCGATAGTACATTTAACTTCAATTATGGTGCATGTTTGGCACGAGGTTTTGCTTATGGGCAGTGGATACTAACAGATAGTGCTTTGATACTCCATAGTTTTACCACAGACACGTGCTTGTTTTTACGTGAGTTTGGGGAGGACTGTTTAGCAATTAATCAATTAAGAGATATTAATCAAAAAACGACTATTAAAAATTGTATGCCTGAAAATAGTGATACATATGTTCTCTTCAGGGAAGTGAAATTTCAATTAATCGGTGACACATTAAAACATGTAATAGACAGGGAAAATTTTTGCCCTGAAATTAAGAATGATTTTTTTAGACCATAGAATAAATACTATTTTGCACTATAACTTAGTTTTTGCACATTTACCAACTAAAAGGCACAAGCAGCACTTGAGTTTTTGGTAAAAAAAAGCTAAGTTTGTAAAAAAATATAAACCCACATTGCTCACATTCAAAAAGCATGGATTTTAAAAATATTTACCTTATTGGTTTTATGGGTGCAGGGAAAACAACTTTGGGTAAAAGGTTGTCAAAAAAGCTTCATAGAAGTTTTATTGATACGGATCATTTTATAAGTGAACAAGAGCAATCTTCAATTGAAGAAATTATTAAAAATGAGGGCATGGCTTACTTCAGGCAGCTCGAAAGTGACACTTTAAACCGTATTAAAGAAACTAAGAATAAAATAGTTTCAACAGGGGGCGGTTTTGCATGCTCAAGCTCAAACATTAATATAATGAATGATACAGGGATTACCCTGTATTTACAATACACGCCCGGCGAACTTTTCAATAGGCTGCAAAGGGCCAAAAAGGAACGCCCATTGCTTTTAAATATGCAGCCTAAAGAAAAAATGTTCTTTATCCGAAATCTCCTTTTAGAGAGGGAAAAGTACTACAAACAAGCACACCATACGCTTTATGGTGAAAGTTTAAAGTTTATTAAAATTCTGGATCTTATTAAACACAACAATTATTAGTCTGTAATTTTTAAACCGTATTATGTAAGCTTTTAATTGAAATCATCCCAACTTATCATTAAGATAGAAAAACAGTCGTCATTTTAACAGCATTGTCATTGCCTCTTGATACACTTTTCATGAGTTTCGATGTGTAAAAAAAATCTTTACCAAAAAAACACTATAAAACAGCTAAGAGTACTACCTTTGCTATAAAAAGTTTATAACATTTTATAAATGGCAAAAGTGTATAAGATAGGCATTGATATTGGTGGAACCAATACAGTTGTTGGAATTATTGATAATAATAACGAAATTTTAGCCTATGACAGCATAAAGACGCAGGAATATAGCTTAGTACATAAGTTTGCAGAAGCTTTGTTGGAGTGCATAAAAAGACTTTCAAAGCCCTATTGTGTTTTAGAAAATCTCAAAGGGGTAGGCATAGGGGTGCCCAATGGTAATTTTTTTGATGGGAGCATAGCAAATGCCCCTAACTTACCCTGGCATGGTGTAATAAATATTAAGAAAGTTTTTGAGGACTGTTTTAAAACACCTGTAATCATTACCAATGATGCCAAAGCTGCTGCTTTAGGAGAAATGTTATTTGGAAGTGCTAAAGGGGTTAAAGATTTTATCATGCTAACGCTTGGCACAGGTGTAGGCAGTGGTTTTGTTGTAGGCGGGCGGGTGCTTTACGGGCATAATGGCCTTGCCGGCGAATTAGGACATACCACCTACATACCCGAAGGTCGTTATTGCAGCTGCGGAAAAAAAGGGTGCCTGGAGGCTTATGCATCTGCAAGCGGCGTAGTTAAAACAGCTAAAGAGCTCTTGGCACAAAAACCAACGGCTTCAATTTTGAGAAATAAACCTTCCTTATCAAGCAAAGATATTGCAAAGGCAGCCTCCGATAATGATATGATAGCTATTGAAACACTTGATAAAACAGCCCGCATTTTGGCCCTTAAACTTGCCGATTGTGTTGCTTTAACTGCTCCGGAAAAAATCATTCTATTTGGTGGCTTGTCAGGTGCAGGTAATGCATTTATAAACCCTTTGAGAAAATATTTCGACATGTTTTTATTAGATTGTTATAAAACCAAAGTGTCGATAGAGCTGTCCGCTTTAAAGGGTAATGATGCCGCCATATTAGGTGCAGCTTCTTTGTTGGATTTATAATCTACACGTTCAGGATGTAAAAAAAAAATAGTAATGTTTTTAACAAAGTATTTTATTTTGTTATCAATGGTTATTTTTTATATAAATTTGCATGAGTATTTTTTTACATTTTAAAAACTATTTTTATGAAAAGATTATTTCAACTGATTATTCTAACTGTAGGCACTGTTTTTACAGTTTATTCTCAGGCACCTGAAAAAGCTGCCGAAGACACCTGGATAAATCTATTGCACCTTGAAGGTGGCGCTGTTTTTTTAAATGGCTCTATTAATGAAGACCTTGATATCAGGCAGGATATCAACAGATTTTATCATACACCTGTCTCACATGGTCATATTTCTTCCTTTACTTCCGGACATACTTTTGGCATTCGTTGGGAGTATTTCCACCAAAAGTACAGAGCCGGTATTTCTACAGGCTTAAGGGTTAAGTCGTATAATACAGAAATAACCGGTTCCACTTCAAGTGGTACGGACTTTTTCTATATCCGTTATTCTGAAATTGACAGCGACACCAAATTTGCACGCTTGAAATCTATTACAGAAAACCGCAGCCTTTTAACAGTCCCTGTTGAAGTCCGTTTTTTCCCATTACAGGTGCCTTTTTTCGGATTATATTTAAAAGCAGGATGTGATTTTAGCTTAACAAACCTTAAACACAGTACAGATGTTTCTTTTCATAACGAAGATATGAAAACAGAAAAAAATGCTGTAAAAAAGAGCTTTCACAGAGAAACGGACGACTTGTATGCAACGGCTTATGCTGCGCTGGGTTTTAAGTTTGGTAAGCCCGATAAAATAAACTACATGTTTGAAATCTTTTTACCTTCTTTGTATTTAACCAATAATAATTTCGTACTAACTGATGCTGAATACTACTCAGGGTTACGTTTTTCTTTACAATATCCTTTTAATTAAAAAAAACATATAAAATCATGAAAACATTATCAAGACTTATATCAATTGCCATTTTATTACCATTGTTTTTAACATCTTGCGATAAAATGGATGAAATAGATTTATCAGGAAGCGTTTTTATTGAAGATTCCTACCAGCCAGGGCTTCCCATTTATTCCGAATGGGGGTATAATACCTTTGGCGCATATATTGACAGAAAAGCTTTTGTATCTACCGACCATGAGCTACCTGCCAAGGTGTTTGTCAATAACGACACCCTGCATCTTCTTCTCAGAGGGCGCATGGATAATAACATTGTGGATTTGAAATTTTCCGTTAAAGGCTTTGAACCTCAAAACAATTTTGACCTGGTTATGCTTGACGATACCATTATCAACCTTAGCGATTCAGGAAGAGCTGTGTATTTGACAATTAACAACAAGGAAACAAAACTTGATATTATTGAAGGGGAACTTATCGTAAAAAGGGCGCAGCGCTTATTTGTAGATAATGTAGCAACCAGAACCATTATTTCGGGACGCTTTAATCTCAAAACATTTATTAACGATGAGCCGGCTGCTATTTCGCAAGGCCGTTACGATCTGGGAATAGGTTACGAAAACTTTTTCAATTTTTGATAGTGCGGGATGCCGAAAAATGCTAGGCATCATTAAAAACGGATTAAGGAAGAGAACATCTTTTATAAGCTTAAAACCGTAACATTTTCTGTAGCCAACCTCCCACAGTTAACACGGCTTACAGTTCAATTCTTATTATTTGCCCCACACGTATGATGCCATTACCAGGTATATCGTTAGTTTCACGTAACCTTCTTACCGTGGTGCCGTATTCCTCAGCAATTCTATAGAGGTAATCGCCTCTTTGCACTTTGTAAAGTATGGCGTTTTTGCTGTAAACAAAAAATCTGTCACGTTGTTTTTTAAGCATGATCGTGTCGTGCAGCAACTTATTATCGGTAAATGAAATAATATGAGCGGGGTTTAGTGCAACGCCTTTGTACCTTATTTCATAATGCAGGTGAGTTCCTCTCGAAGTTCCTGAGTTGCCTGAGTTGCCAACAACAGCACCTGCTTTAATCGTATCGCCTGTATTTACCTGAATACGGCTTAAGTGAGCATAGTAGGTTTCTAATCCGTTGTAGTGTCTTACAATAACTAAGCGGCCATAACCATAAATATAGCCTGCAAATCGTACAATGCCGGGGAACGTGTTATAAATCGGCAGGTAGTGGTAAATGGCTAAGTCAATGCCATTGTGCATACGTCCGTTGCGCCAACCAAAGCGTGAGCTTACGCGTGCTTCTCCTGGCATATGGAATTCACTGCTGTCGTTAATAAGAACCAGTTTTACAAGGGTGTCATTTGCTGCAAGATCATTAGGATAGGGGTGCGCTCTTCTGGTACACCATATGTCATCATATTTATGACCGGCAGGGTATGAGGGGCTTACCTTTGACATGCGCTTGCTAACAAGATTTTTGTCAATGTCCGGGTGAAGTGGCTTTGAATAATTTATTGGTGACGTCTTATTCAATGTTAGGCTATCGCTTTTTAGCAACGAGTCAATGAGAAAAAGATAGCTGTGCCCGCACTGTTCGATTTCTTTGCTCAAATATTCTAACCTGTCTTTTTGCTTTGCGCATAATACCCTGTTTTTTATTATAGAATCTTTATATTGATTATTATGTGAGGTGTTATCGTTGTCAACAAATGCACCGCAAGAGCTGTTTGTAGCATCAGCACTATAAACATAAGCTATTAAGATTAATAGCAAAGTGAATTTTTTCATATTTTTCAAAACTAATTTGTTGAGTGATTTTTTTTTCCTGTACTATTCATGCTTTTAATTTAGGTCACTTGTAAGGCTAAAAGCAAACAAAAATAAAGTTTTCAAAATTTTAAAAGTTTTGAATTGATAATCAGTCTTATTCAATACCTTTGTTTACTATTCTTGAATAATGCAGGCTTATTTCTTCAGCCATTTATCAAGCCAGCTAAAGAATTCTCGTTGCCACAGTATGCTGTTTTGTGGCTTAAGGACAAAATGTGTTTCATCCGGAAAATACAGAAAGCGGCTGGGAATGTCTTGCAATTGTGCGGCATTGAAAGCTTGCATACCTTCGGTGTAGGGGATGCGGAAATCATTTTCGCCATGAATGACCAAAATGGGTGTATCCCAATTGCCAACAAACCTATGGGGTGAAAAATCATAGCTTTTGGGTTTTTCTTCTTCCCAGTAAGGGCCACCCAAATCATGATTGGCGAAAAACATTTCTTCGGTACTGCCATACCAGCTTTCAAAATTAAACATGCCACAGTGGGCAATAAAGGCATTAAAACGCTTGTTGTGATTGCCTGCCAGCCAAAAAACAGAAAAACCACCATAACTTGCACCTACGGCACCAAGCCTGTTTTCATCAATAAAGGGTTCTTTAGCTAATGCATCTATGGCGCTTAAGTAATCAAGCATATTTTGCCCGCCATAGTCACCACTGATCTGGTCGTTCCATTCTTGGCCAAATGTAGGAAGCCCCCGGCGGTTGGGTGCCACTATTATATAATCATGTGCAGCCATTAACTGAAAATTCCAACGGTATGAAAAAAACTGACTCACGGCACTTTGAGGCCCGCCCTGGCAATACAGCAGTGCAGGATATGTTTTCTCGGCATCAAAAAACGGTGGGTAAATAACCCATACCAGCATATCTTTATCGTCAGTTGTTTTTATCCAGCGTTTTTCAACTTTGCCAAGTTCTATATTTTCCAAGACCTCTTTATTTGTAAATGTAATTTGTTGCATCACTCCTGTTTGGTAAGAAATCTCAAAAATCTCTGTTGGCATAGACATGGACATGATTTCGGCTATTAATCTGCCATTTTTTTTATCAATACCATGAATATTGTGAACGCCTTCTGTGATTTGATTGATGTTGCGGGTTTCAATATCAACTTTATAAAGCTGATATGTAGCATGTATGCCACTGATAAAGTAAATTTCTTTATTATCATCAGACCAGATAAAATCCGATGCCCTTTGGTCAAAACCTTCTGTAAGGTAAGTTATGGTATTGTCCTCGAAGTTATATACCATAAGCCGTGCTTTGTCGGATTCAAATCCGGGCGTTTTCATGCTTTGCCAGGCCAGCATTTTGCCATTGGGCGAAAAAACAGGGTATCTGTCATAGCCGTACATATTTTTGGTCAGTTTTTCTGTGGTACCCTGCTCAATATTGTATAAGTATATGTTGCTGTTTGTGCTTAGAGTAAATTCTTTACCTTTTATTTTTTTGCATGTGTAGGCTATATACTTCCCGTCGGGGCTGAATGCTATTTGATTCATCCCGCCGAATGGGGGTAGGGGCGAATGGTAGGGTTCACCTTCCATGATGTCGATGCCATTTTCAATTCTATTGCTGTAGGGAGCTACAAAAATATGGCTGTAAGAATAATCACTCCAGGTGTCCCAGTGTCTGTACATCAAATCATCAATTATGCGGGCGTTGGCTAAAGGCAGGTCAGGATGCTTGTCCTGAACTGTTTCATCAAGTTTTACCCTTTGTGTGTATAATATGCGGTCTTTTGTCGGGGCGTACTGAAAGCCCGTTATGCCGCCTTCAATATGGCTAATTTGGTTGTTCGAATGGCCTTTAGGGTCTATCTCCCATATTTGAGCGGAGCCACTTTTTGTAGAAATATATCCTATCACTTTGCCATCAGGGCGCCAAACGCCGTTAAATATGCCCGCTTGTCCTGTTGGTAAAGGCCAGGTCTCGCCCGTAGCGAAGCTGTAAACATACAGCTGACGGCTGCCCTGATTACTTTCAATAGTGTATGTGGTGACATTAAACAGTAATAACTGCCCGTCAGGAGACAGTTGCGCATCACTTACACGCCCCAGATGCCATAATGTTTCAGGAACCATTTTTTCTTTACCTTGACTTTGAGAATTAAAAGCCAATGATTTAGTATGGTTAACTATAAGAGCACAAAACAATAACACAAAATAATAACTCATTTTTTTCATAATGTTTACTTTTTCAAAAAATTTCTGCAAATCTAAATAAAATTTACTTTTTTGAAAGCATAAATTTTGAAAGCCCGATTACAACTACCAGAAATAGTTTGCTGAAGTTCTTGAAGAATATTTTTCAAAAAAAAATATAAAAAAAACTTGCATGGTCTAAATTTGTATTGTATATTTGTATTAAAATTAATTAAAACCAAAAATAGGAGACGCATTATCGGCAAAAAATATACCTTTTATTAATCAATAAAATGGTACATTATGAAAACTCAAGCGCCAAGCGATAAAGAGTTAATTGCCAGATATATAGCCGGTAATGAAACTTGTTTACAAAAGCTTATTTTACGTTATAAAAGAAAGGTATTTACCTATATTTTTCTTATAGTTAAAGAAAAACATCTTGCTGAAGATATTTTTCAGGATACTTTTATTAAGGTTATTAATACATTAAAGGCGGGGGCTTACAGAGATGAGGGTAAGTTTTTACCCTGGGTAAACCGCATAGCTCACAACCTTATAATTGATCATTTCCGAAAGTCTAAGCGTTTGCCTTTAGCAGAAAACTCAGATGATAGCGATGCTTATGATAATTTTAAAGTGTTTGACGAATGTGTTGAGTCAAAATTGATAACACAACAAATACACAAGGATATTAAAAGACTTATTGATTATTTACCTCCCGAGCAAAAAGAAGTTCTTAAAATGCGTCATTATTCAGAAATGAGTTTTAAGGAAATTGCAGAGCAAACCGATGTCAGTATCAATACTGCTTTAGGTAGGATGAGATACGCTCTGATAAATCTACGAAAACTTATTAAAGAGAATAACGTAGCTATTAGTGTTTAGTACAGTTTATGCTTTAAAACCAAGCCTCCCTCTGTACCTGCTATTTGGCTTTTAGGCAGTTTTGTGTACGAAAGAAAAATAAATAAGGTATAAGAGTAAAACAATGCTCAAGGCAGCTGATGGTATAGCTGCCTGGGCCCCAATAAGGTTTAAGGATACCACCGCAGAAAAGCCATTGTTTTTCACGGCAAACATTAAAATTTGACTGCGCCTCATGGCGACATCAAACTTCATCTTTTTTAATACCTTGTCCAGAAGGTATGTAAAGCCAAATAAAAATATACATAAAACGATAACCGGCCACAGCAAGCTTCCAATGTCGTTAATAAATAGTGATCTGTTGATTCCTATGACAATGTAAATAATGATGAAGAAGCTCCAATTAATAAGAGGGCCACGGTAATTGGATACAAACCGATATGTTTTTTGATGCCTCAAAAAACGGGATATGATGAGTGGGATAATAACCAAAGCCAGGAGGATTTTAATGATATCCCAAATCAAAGACACATTATAACTCCCTTCAATAAAGAACATCAGTAAAGGAAAGATAATCAACAAAATCAGGTACCCCCCTAAAACACCGGTTGTTGCGTAGTCTATATGCCCTTTGAAAATGGTGGCAAAGGGCACAATAACAACACCCGGAGGGGCAAAAATAATAAACAAAAAGCCAAGGAAAATGTCACGCTGATAAGGCATTAAAAAGTAAACAAGCCCCATAAGAATAAGGCCTGATAAAATATAATTAAAGAAAATGCCTGAAAAAAGATATGGCCAGACTTTTTTGGAAGAACGAAAAATTTTAAAATCAAAAAAGACCAGAGAGACTATCATCATAAACGACAGGACAGGCATTGATAAGAACTCAATATCTTTGGCCGGACCACCTGCAAACAGCCCTAAAAAAAGAGCCAGCAACATGATGGTGTTGCGATTTGTAAAAATATGTTTTACAATAAACATGGCATTTCTTTTTTTACCATTATAAAGCACACTTTCAAAAGCGGCTTAGTATCTGAAACTGCTGCCACCGAGAAATTCTCTTAAAATGGAGTTGTAAGGAATATGCTTAGAGCGTACGGGAACAAAATACGATAAAAACTTCAGCAACCTGATGGCTTCGGCATATTCTGCAACATTTTCAGGAACTTCTCTTATGATAGGTTCGGCAAAGATTTTTAAAACAGCCAGTTCGTAAAGAAGAGCTGAGTTAAACATCACATCAGCTTCTTCCTGGAAAGGGAAAATGTATTTTTCTTCGCCCTGCTTCACACTTGGCCACCTCCTTATGGTATCTAAAGCAGAATAACCCCTGAACTGGTAATCGCGAACTATACGCCTGATAAGCCTGTTGTCTGTTGAGGGTATGGGGTTTTGTGCATCTATTGATATTTGCGTGAGGGCTGAGATAAATATTTTAAACTTCTGACTTTTATCGATTTTGGGTGTTAATAACGGGTTCAGAGCATGTATGCCCTCCACTATTATCAGGCAGCCTTTGGGCAGTATGGTTTTTTCTTCTTCATACGTTTTCTGACCGGTTGCAAAGCTAAACTTTGGCAAATGTACACCTTTGCCGGATATCAAATCCAACAATACTTTGTTGAATAGTTTGACGTCGATAGCATCAATAGTTTCAAAATTATAGTTTCCCTTTTCGTCTTTAGGCGTTTGTTCTCTGTTTAGAAAAAAATTGTCGAGAGACAAGGGGAAAGATTTTAAGCCCAATACCCTTAGCTGAACTCCCAGTCGCTTACTGAAAGTGGTTTTGCCGGATGATGTAGGCCCTGAAACCATTACCAGAGAGGTGCTGTCTTTTCTCTTATATATCATGTCGGCAATGCTTGCAATTTTTTTCTCGTGTAATGCTTCAGATACTTTTATGAAATTAGATGCACTGCCATTATAAACAGCTTTGTTAAGCTTACCAATATAGGGCACTTCAAGAATTTTTATCCAGCTTTTGTGTTCTCGAAATATATTAAAAAGTTTGGGTTGCTTTTCTATTTTTTCAAGCGCTTCGGGATTCTGCGATGCAGGTAATATCAGTAATATGCCATCATTATATTTTGCTATATCAAATACTTTTAGGTAGCCCGTAGAGGGTACCAAATAACCAAAAAAGTAATTAATCGTATCGCCCAGCTTATATACTGAGGTGTAAATTTTATTGCGGGTTTTAAAAAGCAAAGCCTTGTCTTTAAGATTATTTTTTTCAAAAAGCTTTATGGCTTCTTCTGTCAGTACTTTTTGTCTTTCAAAAGCGAGGTCATTTTCAATTATTGTGCACATTTTAGAGCGTATGGATTTTATTTTGGCTTCAGTAATACGCCCAATGTTTTCAATCTCGCAATATGAGCCTTTCGAAACAGAGTGTTCAATACGAACAAATGCTTTGGGGTACAGTTCTAAAACAGCTTTGTAAAATACAAAAGATAGTGCCCTCAGGTACATTCGTTTGCCATTGAGATTTGTGATATCAATAAAGTTGATGATGTGGGGTTCGTAAACCTTAAAACTTAACTCTTTCAGTTTATTGTTAACCATTGCGCCAAGTACCGGCAATTCGGATAGATTGTAAAATTTTTTTGCTATTGATAGCAAATCTGTCCCTTGCTTAACTTTTACTTTTTTATGGTTGTTTTGTATCAATACTTCTATCATATTTTTGTCTTTTAATGGTAGCTATGACAGCAAAAACAAGCTTCGGCCTGTTAGCCATGCTCACCATGTTCTTTTTAATGATTTATTAAACAGAGCAAAGATACTAAACTTTGTAAGTATGATTTTTTATTTGCTTACAAAATCGGAGAGGTTGGTTGTTATGGTTATGTGGTTAGGGGAACCTGCCAGGTGAAAAGCAGAGCGGGCATAGCCGAACCGAAAGCGCGATACGTTAATATGGATGCCCCAGGAAAAACCAACTGTGGCTGTGCGTGTTGATAAACGCATTTCCTGGCTTTTCCGGTAGTTGTAACCTAAGGAAAGTGCTATGTTTTGCGTTGGGGTAAATTCAACACCTGCAACTATATGCCTGAAAAACTTATCTAAGTGCTCTTTGACTTTACTTTCTTCAATAGGTTCGCCTGTTAAAGGGTCTGTTGAGGGTTTTGAGGCAAAAGGTTCTTCATAGGTTAAATCGTATTGTTGCAGATTGTCGGCCACGACGATAAAACGCAGTGGGGCATTTTCTAACTTTTTGGAAATACTTAGCTGAATTTCAAAAGGTAATGTTTCCCTTTCGCCTGGTCTGTAGTAAGAAATTTGTCTGCCGATATTTTTAAAAATCAATGAAGCTGTAAAATCATTTTGGGCATTGTGGTATGTTCCCGAAACATCTACAGCCAAACCATATGAATTGTACGTGTATAAACTGGAGTATATATTTTTTAAATTAGCACCGATGCTGAAAGCGGAATCTAACTGCCTGCCCCATCCCACGACAAATGCAAATTCTCCAGCCGAAAAAGTGCCCAGCTTTTCGCCGGTTTCGTCTGCTTCGATAAAGCTGCCATAGTTGATATACTGTATGCTGCCTGCAAAGCTGCCATAATTCTCATAGGTTTTAGCGTATGTGGCATAGCCATAATTGATGCCTGCAAAGTAGTCGATAAAACTTAAACTGAGGTGGTTGCTCATGCCGGGGTTTATCAGTGATGGATTGAAAAGCGCTAAGCTGATATCATTGTCTTTTATGGCTAAACCCGAACCCCCCAAAGATGCTATGCGGGTACTGTTTGATAAATTCAAAAAACGATAAGTGTCCTGCCCTCCCAATTGAGCAAGTGAAGACTTTGAAAATGCAAAAATTATCAATAAAATGTATATGCTTGTTTTATTCACCTTTTGCTGGTTTAACTATTTTTAAACGGTTTATGTGATATTTTATTATTGCAGCTTGTTTTTTGTTGTGAAAACTTATGTCACTGCAAAAGTAAACAAATTGGATGGTTTGTGTTAATAGTTTTTCTTAGCGGCCATTTCTTTTAGTTCGACTGTGCAGTTCGACTGGCTCACTGTGGCACTCACTATGAATTTTGAGGTGCTGCTAAACACGATACTAATTTTTTTAATTCTACCTAATACTTTTGCAATAGTTCAATAGTAACCCACCTGCCCGCACTTCTCTACATACTGCAAGCCAGCTAAAAGTCTTTTCTTCTGCCGGCGAAGCGCATTCCCCCTGCATCGCCCTGATATCCAGTCTGGCCGGTAGGCAGGTTTGGTTCTATCAAGCAAAAAGAACGGAAAAACCTAATCTTGCACACAGCGCAGGTAAATACCTGCAAGATATGGGAAACATGCATTAGAGATACTTCCAGTTGTGCTGTGTGAAATTATTGCTCTAATGTAAAAGGCATTATACGGGCAATTATAATCAGTAGCAGTTGCAAAATTAGAAAAAGTGCCTCGTCCGCCAAAATATATCCCTGGAGCATGGAGTTCTAACCTTCCACCCGGCAAAGCATTAAAACCGGAGCTGCCAAAATCAGGAAAACTGGCAATAATGCTTCCGGATCCCCACAAGCTGTCGCCGCCGGCCAGTTTGGCCCCCGGAGTTGTTCCTAAAAAAGATTCCAGTTGCAGCCATTGATTGTCGCTGGGCACATGCCATCCTGGGGGGCATACGCCCTGCACGCCGCTGGGGATACTGTTACTTGAGCTGTCGCCCTGCATAACAGCAGGCCAGTTATACATAACCCCGTAAGTGTGGTACATGTTCAATGCGCCAATTGGATAACCGTGGTTAACAGTATGCAGTTTAGCCTGTGCCGTATCGATGCCCATATAGCCGTACACATAATAGCGTGGTTGTGTTTCTGATACACTGTTGCCCGGAAAAACCGCCGGCAGGTATCTGAGGCTTTCGCTCATCCAGCATTGGTCACCCAGCATCACAGTGTTGTAGATATTGCCGTCGCGGGGGTCAGTAAAAGGTAGTCCACATGGCACGGCAAGCGTTGCAAATACAACTTCGTTGCCGTAAGCCGTCCCGTATTGGTTGGTGGCGTAAGCTCTTACATAATACGAGACGCCGGAAGCCAGTCCAGTGATAAAGCTGATAAAATTGCCCAAACCGGCACTGTCCACGGTATGATTGTCGGCAATGGTAGGATTGGGTTGCATACTCCAGCAGATGCCTCTGACGGTAACGGTAGCGCTGCCGGTATCGGTAACGGTGCCACCACCCTCTGCCGTGTAGAAAGTAATATTGGTGACAGGTGCCGTGATCACTGAAGGCAGCACCTCGTGCGGGAAGACAAATGTCAGCAAGGTATCGGCATAGGGGCTGAGGATGATGGTATCGGCATTAGGGCCGCTTACCGGCAAGGTGGCAAAGCCTGTGATATGGAGTGCATCGCCGGGAGACCAGGGAAATACAGCCTTTGATTTTTTGACTGCCTGCACACTTGCCACAGCAGGTACTTCCTGCATATAGCTGATGCCCGGGCGCTCTGTACTACGGCCTTTTTGCAGCACTTTAAACACCTGTCGTTGGTCTTCGTTATGCACGGCCAGCAGGTAAGCCTGTGCGCTGCCACCCACAAAGGTGAAGCTGTGCACACCGGCACTGTGTCGCTGCGTGTAATCAGCTTTGACGCGTCCCAGCATATCGTAAGCCGTGATGTTTATCGGGCTTTCACGGGGTAAAAACACGGTCAGTTTGGTGCTGCCCGCAAAAGGATTGGGATAGACCTGCGCCTGCAAGTCTTTAGTGGCAGCATCAGGCATGCCGCTGCTTTCCCAGAAGAGCCACAGCACCGTATCCGGCGCTGCCAACAGGGTGTCGCCCCCTTGCGAGAGGTTTTCAATAAAAACACTGTCAAGGGCTATATGCTGCCCGCCGCTTAAAGCCGTAAAAGACATGCGCAGGCTATCCTTCTGCCCGAACACAAGCACAGGAGTAAGGCTTATAAACAGGATAATTTTTACAATGGATATTTTCATTTTGTGATTTTTAAAAGGTTTTAAACAAATGATAAGCTTACATGCTATTAATTGCTTTTGACACAGCGTACATAAGCGCTGTGTGTGATATTATAGAATGGGGATTTTTCGTTAAAAGCTACAATCCAACTGCTAATACTTCCGTGTTGGTTTGCCCAAAACCTTGTGCTTTTGCCTTCCTGAAAAAAAGCACCATCTGCGTTTCTGTAGCCGCCGGGCAGGGCAGAGAAGCCGCTTTTGTTATTAGCACTGAGGTCGTTGCCAACAGCACCCAGTGCTTTTGATTTTTGCCAACGTGTATTGTCGGCCAGCGCTTTGGCCACTTTAAAAGGTGTTTCGGAGGGGGGGTAGCTGTGTCCTTGAGCCGCCAGTGTCTGAAACATCGCATACCAATCTTCATTATCAGGAACATGCCAGCCTTGCGGGCATAGCTTATCATTTCTGATAGCTGTCAAATTGTACAAAGCACCGTAAATTTTGCCGTAATTGTTGAAGTCGTTATTGTACCAACAATAGGCGGGAGTGTCGTAACTTGAAACGGCTTCCAACCAATCTTCATCATCTGTGATTTCGGACAGGGACGTCCCATCGTTGAACTTGGTGGTTTTAAGGTTTTCGCGCATCCAGCACAGATTGCCGATAACAACAGTTTGATAAGTGTTGCCGTCAATATCGGTAAGCGTGCCGCAGTCGGGTATTATAATCTCGTTATTATTATTGTTTGTTTTACTGGTATCGTCGTTTTTACCACAGCCCGTATAAGCTAAGATAAAAATTAGTAGTGCAATGCCTGTAAAATATTTGTTGATATACATAGATTTAAAATTTAAAGTTTAAAAATAAGTTTTAGTTATTCCACATCGTCCGGGTCTTTTATGCAACGCAGAAACTGTAATAATCCTTGATTACTTATCCCTCTATGAATTTTATCGCTGTCGTAAGAGAAAGAGCGTGAGTAAGCATTATCTAAAGAGGTTCGTGATGTCCAAAAGAATGATCTCTTAGCGAAATCATTATTTGGAAGTATAATGCTTAAATGCGATCCACCCGGTAAAACATTAAACCCAAAGTCGTTGGTTCCTTTACCGTTGTTATGCCAAAGGCTTTCGGATTTAAGCATGCGGCCTTCATTGGTACCACGTTCTTCAGCAATTTTGTTGGCTTTCTCTTCCGACATACCAAGAAACATTTCAAGTTCTAACCAATCGTCATCCCTTGGGATATACCAGCCGTCGGGGCAAAGTCCCTGAACCCTGTAATGAATATTGAGGTTTGCTCCATCAACTATGGCATGAAAACTGTACAGGCGGCCATACATTGAACAAAAAATATCATAGTTTAAAATGTGGCTTGGCGTAAAACCCGCAACTCTTGGGCATGTACTTGCACCGTAAGTGTGTTCCTGCACGTTCAGGTTTTCGGCCATCCATATCTGATTCCCTATTTGTACGGCTTCATAAACATTGCCCTCCCTATCGGTTACGGTAAGGTTTTCTGTACCACCGCTACCATTGTCGCCGTTTGCCGGTGGTGGCGAAGGGTCTTTTCCTTCGTCTTTGCTGCAGAATGAGAAAGCCAACAAGAAAAAGAATGAAAAAAATAAAACCCTTGTAAAAGTGAATTTGGTTGTTGTCATAATTAAAAATTTTAATACAAATATTCAATATTTTATTTATCTTTAAAAAAAAAGCTGCTCTCCTTAGGTTTTTACTTTAGTAAATTTAGTACTTTACTAAGAAAGCAGCTGAGGTTCTATGAATTTATTTTTCCCCAGCCAAAACAATAAGTTTTTAAAATACGACAGATAAATAATAGAAGTTCGGCACTTACGGTAGCTGCTCTCTCTCTCTCTCTCTCTCTCTCTCTCTCTCTACAAATAGCGGGCTACGGAGGTGTCGGGGGGTATGGGACGTTTTTAAATATGGGGATGTGTATTTTTTCATAGGTAGTTATAAAACACAAATTAACCAATTTAACACCAAAAATACGATAATTTTTTAAATAAACAAGCACTTTCTTTAAAAAAAATTAAAAAAAATAATTTTCTGCACTTCGAAAAACCACAGACGAAGTTGCGTTTTATAAGGACAAGAGCGGCAATGAGAGAGGGTTATACAAGCAGTAAATATTCAAATATTATATTTCATTACCGCCAGATAAAAATGAAAAGTGCGATTTAATTGCGATTTTTTATTTCGTATGAAGTGACACGGGTACTGTATGGAAATGACACAAAACCGCCGGCGAAGAGCTTTCCCCCGGCATCGCCCTGATTTGCGTTCATAAACAAGGTTTTCATTACCCCTGCAAAAAAACCTACTCTCTTCCCCAAACTCAAACGCTTTCTTTCTTTTTTTTTCCAAAACCCCGAACGCCTAACACCGAACCCCGAACGCTGAACACAGAACGCTAAACGCTGAAACCTTGCCTCGAAGCAACCAACGAGTGAGGCTGCACAACATATAAAAATAAAAAACCTGAAACAATTTGCAGCCGAAACGGCTTTGGTTGCGTTCGTAATGAAAACCGCAGTTTATAGCAAATAAGGACGGAGCCTTGACTTTTTGGTTCTTTTTGTCAAGCAAAAAGAACGTTGAATAAAATAATATCCGTGTACAAATAACAGATTCCTTTTCGTTCCGTTTACAACGGAACTACCCATGACAGATTTTATAAATCATTGCATA
>PXBB01000086.1 GCA_003565735.1 Bacteroidales bacterium | reverse complement strand
GCCATTCACTATTTTAAATTAAACCCATGTTATAACCGGTACAGGGATTCATTTTTGGTTGTTTTCAAGTAAAAAGAACACATAAAGAAAACTGGAAATAAAAAGCATATAAGTATATTTTTTACTAAAAATAACTATTTTTGCAGATAATTTATTCTGCATATAGCGTACAAATGCGATTGGATAAGGACGTGGTATAAATCAACAATTAACAGATAGATTTTTTTTGACACTTATGAATAAAGAAGAACTAAAGGCACAGCTAAAAGAGCAAATTGTAACATACTTAAATTTAATGGATGTAAAACCCGAAGATATTAAAGATGATGAGCCATTTTTTGGCGAGGGACTTGGCCTGGATTCAATTGATTCTCTGGAGCTTATTGTTTTACTGGAAAGGGAGTATGGTATTAAAATAAACAGCACTGCAGAAGGGCGCAAAGTACTTGTTGACATCAATGCCATGGCCGATTATATTATCGAAAATACGCCAAAACAGTCATAATATGGTTTTTGTAACTGGCATGGGCATTATAAGTGCCATTGGAAAAAACACTAATGAGCATCTAAACCATTTACGCACCGGAAAAACAGGCATTAAAAAAGCCGTTTTTTTCCAATCCAAATACAGCAAAGATGTTTTGTTTGGTGAGGTTGGTTTAAGTACGGAAGACATATTATCGATAAGCAATCTGGCTAATAATAAAGAGCTTACGCGCACAGATGCATTAGCACATAAAGCTTTCGGTGAGGCTGTTGAGGATGCCAGGTTATCATCTGCGGAACTCAGCAAACCATACACTGCTTTTATTTCAGCCGGAACCGTTGGTGGCATGTGTGCGCACCATGCACTCTACAACGATGCCACAAAAACGGAGAAATCCAGTAAACATCTCAACGCCTATCAATTTGCTTCGCATACTTTAAGTATAATAAACCGCTATAAATTAAAAGGCTTTAGTAATACTATAAACACAGCCTGCTCCTCATCTGCCAATGCCATCATGTTTGGCAGCATGCTTATTTTATCCGGTCGCGCTCAAAGAGTTATTGTGGGTGGCACCGATGCGTTATCCAAATATACTGTTAATGGATTTAATGCTTTACGCATTCTTTCGGATACGCCATGCATGCCTTTTGATAAAAAAAGAAAAGGTCTAACGCTGGGTGAAGGTGCTGCATATCTGGTTTTAGAAAACGAAAGCCTGGCAAAATCAAAAAACAAATATGCTGCTGTAAGCGGTTTTGGCAACTCTAATGATACTTTTCACCCATCAAGCCTGGGAGAAGATGCTCAAGGTGTTATTAAAGCCATGCAAAATGCTCTGACCAACAGCATCATAAGCCCTGATAATATCGACTATATCAATACACATGGCACAGCTACCGAAAACAATGACAAAGTAGAGCTTTTAGGAATGACAGAAGTTTTTAAGAAGCTCCCTTTTTACAATGCCACGAAGTCATATACTGGACATACGCTAGGAGCAGCCGGTGCTGTTGAAGCTATATTTTCCATATTAAGTTTATACCACAACGAGATTTACCCGAGTCTGCATTGCGAAGCGCCTATAGACCCTTCTCAACCACCTGTTACAAAGTATAAAAAAGGGGTTCGGTTGAGAAATGCATTAAGTAACTCTTTTGGTTTTGGTGGGAATTGCACTTCTTTAATTTTTTCTAAAATTTAGGCATATCATGTATATCAATGATTTTTTATGTATTGCACCACAAAAAACTTACAACCTCAATGGGCCGGCATTACCTTTAATAAAACATACGGGCAATACATACCAGGCGCAAGAACCCGATTACCTTTCTTTAATACCTGCTGCTGTACTCAGGCGTATGGCCAAATATACACGAATGGGCGTAGGCACAGCCTTACCTCTTTTAAAAAAGCACCCGGAAACAGAAGCCATTATTATTGGAACGGCAAACGGTGGCGTTGATGACACCATGCAGTTTTTAATACAGATAGAACAATATGACGAGGGGACACTGACGCCTACAAACTTTGTTAAAAGCACACCCAATGCACTTTCGGGAGCTCTCTCAATGATGTGTAACAACTATGGTTATAACACCACGCACGTACATGAAGGTTTGGCTTTTGAAAATGCATTATTAGATGCAAGCATGTACATGGAGAATCATAAAAAAGCCAAAGTTTTGATTGGTGCAGCAGAGGAAATTTCACAATGGAACTACAACATAAATGCCCGCAGGTCTTTTTACAAATCAGAAACTACCGATTCGGAAAACCTTATTAACGCTCAAACGCAAGGCAGCGTATGCGGCGAAGGTGCTGTTATGTTTATCGTATCACTTCAAAAATTGAATGCTGTAGCAAAAATTGAAGGGACCTCCAGCATTATGAGCAAAGATGTAAATGATGTCTTAAGTACGGCTCAAAAATTAATTCCTGACGATACGCCCGTAGATGCTATCATGGCTGGCTTCAGCGGTGATATTCGCTACAATCATTATTACGACCTGCTGTATGACAAGCTGGGTAAACAAAGCGGATTGTTCTCTTTCAAAAATCTTTGCGGCGATTACCCGACTGTTTCTTCTTTCGCCTTATGGCTTTCTGCTTGCATCCTCAATGGTTACGATTATCCGGAAGCTATTTGTTTGAAAAGAAGCACAAAAGATTTAAGAAGAATTCTGATATACAACAACTATCAGGGTTTTATGCACGGTTTTATACTGCTTAGCCTGCCATAAACCTGCATTTTACAGCAGAAAGTCTGTTACGAATTTCTAATACATAGCGCAGGATAAAAGCATCTCATTTACCATATAATTCTATCGTTAACATCCCCCCTTATAAGGAAACTTATAAAAAAAAAATCACAGAACTATTAAATCTATATAATTACATATATGCATTTTTATATATGTTAAAAAAAGAAAATAAATTGCAATTTACTT
>PXBB01000160.1 GCA_003565735.1 Bacteroidales bacterium | reverse complement strand
ATAGAGTCCGTCTATAAAGTAAGTGTCTGGATCAGAATGTTCGGATTCAAGGCCACAGTTAAAATTGCTTCGCTTTTTTAACGTGGTAAACTTGCGAAGTCAAAAAAAGCGGAGTTTACATGGGGTAAATGAGCATTTTTTTGACGAGCGTAACGAAGCAGGCGGACATTATGGACAGACACTAAATAGGATGTCTGTTCGTGTGGATGTGAGTGGCAGGGATCGGGTTTATCCCAGGGTCAGTCAGAGAAATCAATCAATACATTTATAAAATTATTTGTATGAATATTTTTACGTTGTAATACATCAGGGTCTTTCTCATAAGTTACTTTGTCAAATAGTAATGTTGCCATATTATAAAAGGTCAAAAATTATTTACCGGATCAGCAAGCTGAAAAGTGATTTCTTGTTTAAAAGCAGATTTTCTGTGCTGGTCAAAAACATACGAGTCCTTAATTAAACCAACTCATTCGTTTATAAACAATTACTTCGACCAAGCTTTAAAGTTTTTATACAGGGCCGAGCGTGTGAACATGTGTCTTATGCCAATTCGCCCCTCATTTATTGGTGTAAATTCAGAAATATTCCACGAAAATAATTTGGTCATATCATCTCCTCTGGATTCGAAAAACAGGTGGCTGTCAGTCTTAATTATGGTAATGCGATACGTTATTCCGGTTTTAAACAGTCCGGAATTGATAAAAGTTGGCTCAACTTCGGTATTACTGAAACTACTTTCAGAGATAACAGGGTATCTGCGTGCTCGCAAATAATCTGTTACTTCTTCGTTATTCGGAAAAGCTGCAAAACTGATATGCCAGGTATTCATGTTGTCGAAATAATTACGCATGGCGGGTATTTCACGCAAATGTCTCCATTCAAAAATATCTTTAACAAATTCACCTTCTTCCTTTCCGGTTGCCTGTATGTAGATGATATTTACGGCTTTGGTTTCATTATCGGTACGGGTATAGTCAAACTCAATTTTCATATTCCCTTCGAACGATTGCTTTGTCCATAACACCATATGATGTGCATTATTTCGAAACTCAGGACCGGCCTGCAGGTGCATTCCATTTTTGGTATTTTCAACTTTTGCTATTTTGCCGTCAAGAAACCAGTTGTCATGCCATTTACCGGTACCCTCATCTGAAAAGACCATGCTCCAATTTTCCGATTTTTTAAGTTCTTCAAAATGAGCTTCAGTATTCTGACCAAAGCTTGATTGCGCCAGACCTGCTAAAACGAATATTATCAAAAAGCTGATCATTTCTTGCTTTGGTTTAAAAAAATTCGTCATAACCTATCTTTTTTAAATTAATGTTTAAATTAAAAATCCAAATTGAAATTTTTAAGCCGGGATTCACCCGGTTTTTGAACAAAGGCTATTCAATCGTGACACTACACTTGAACAAGTAGCGAACAACATGAAAAATCTCCTGATTTTCATTTTGTTAATCTTTTTGTTTAAAGATTAAACTTGGATAATTAAGCAATTGTCTAGCTTAACATTAAGACCTATGCCAGAACAAATTACTAAAATTAATAACTACAAATTTTTTTCTATCGGCAAAAGCATTAATATTTTTTTATAAAAGCCAAAGGGAAATAATCCCCGTGGCTGAGTTTTCCTTTTAATCCCTCAAGCAACGGACAGAGAACCCAAACTCCTTATTGTAGTTGGTTCTAAGCACATTGCTGTAATAGAAGTACAGGTACCGGTTTCAGGCATTACTTACAGACTACCCTGTAGCACTCCACCAGTAACCGGGGCCAAAGTTGTGGAATGCTCCATTGTTGGCAGGGAGTTCCATTGGCAACCACAATAGTGTCTACTTCCTGTTGCACATTTCCAGGGGCGCTTAGAAGTCCGCTCAGGAAATTGACAGGAAATTGAGTTCCATGGCAAACCGGGTGTTTTCCATGGATCTGTCGTGCGTAGCATATAAATAAGCCCTCCCTTCAAAAATATGTATATGTGGATCGTTGACTCCCTTGTTGGGGATAACCGGGTTCCCTGCATTAACCACAAATGCTGCCATTAATAATAATACGGAAAAAAAAATGAACATTGTTTACCGTTTAATTTGGTTAAAACTTTATTACTTCACTGCCAGCAAGCAGAAAAGCACCGGTTCCGTAATTCTGCCAGCTGTCTTTATTGGCAGGCTTCGGTGAGTCCCCGATATTTTGCACCCAGCCAACCATTCCGTCTTCATGCTGGCATTCACGCAGAGCATTCCATGCTTTCATCACAGCCGGTTTATATTCATCTTCATTAAGTATTCCATTGTTTATTCCCCATGCCAGAGCGTAGGTAAAGAAGCCGCTTCCACTCACTTCGCCGTGTTCAAAACCATCCGGATTCAACAAGCTAACCCTCCACAGTCCGTCTTCTGGTTGAACCTCTTTTATACGGCTTGCCATGGTTACAAAAAGTTCTTCATAAAATGAGTAATGCTTATAGTCTTTGGGCAGATCTTCCAGCAATAAGGCCAAACCACCCAAAACCCATCCATTGCCACGAGACCAGAATATTTTTTCTCCATTATCTTCCAGGCGGTCACTTTCACTACCCGTTACTTTAAACCTTACATCACGCGCAAACAATGATTCATCATGATCAAAGAGCAGGTCATAGGTTTCGAGAAAATAACCATGCATTGCATCGAGATACTCCATCTCGCCGGTTTGCTTTACATAATAAGCAATTACAGGAGGAGCCATAAAAAGGGCATCGCACCACCACCATAGAATGCTCCTTACCGGATCATCTCCTTCTTTCCAGTCATGAGATTCAAACAAGTGTGCATCAAGCCATTTTTTTGTCGGCTCCAGATCGACAAGGTTATTCCGGGTTGTATTGACAAAAAGGTAAGCATAAGAGATGGCGATATCATCGGCATGATAAGTGCGCCTGTAGGGTTTCCAATCATTATTGT
>PXBB01000165.1 GCA_003565735.1 Bacteroidales bacterium | reverse complement strand
TTAGCTCAAGTTGCAACAAATTCATGTGCCAAAACCATATTCTTGTATTCTTTTTGCCACGGGTGGCGCTCCGCTTACCCGTGGCTATTGATATTGTTCCCCTACGGGGAACGCTGTCTTTGCTGCTTTATTGAGTTTTTTTAAAAAGTCTGACCCCTCAGATTGACATAAGACCGCCGGCGAAGCGCATTCCCCCGGCATCGCCTTGATTTTTTGGTTAAGCAAAAAGAACGTTGAATAAAATAATATCCGTGTACAAATAACAGATGTCACTTCGTTCCGTTTGCAACGGTACGCATCGGAATGACACGGGTACGGGTGTGGGAGGGGGGGCGAGAGGGGCGGCGCAGCCGCCCCTCTCGAAAACCTTTATGCTCCTAAAAACTGTGATTTCTCCTCCGATTGTATCGGAGGAGAAATCTGCTATTGTATTATTATTTTGCTTTTCAAGGGTGTTTTTTTTCTTTGTCTATGTGTAGTATATTAGAAATTATAATAAGCTTTTTGGATTAGCATGTTAGGTTGGATTATTCACAAAAATTAAAAATAGTTTGCAAAAGATTGGTTGTTGTTAATATGAGAATCAAACCTATACACTTTTTTGTTTACTTTTGTGAATGATACAGGCCGGTAATGCATAAATATTAATCTAAAGTGTATATTTTCAAGAATGTTTATTTGTTAAGCCGCATGTTGCCATCACTGTATAGTTTGAATTCAGCTGATGGCAAATACCACAGAGGAGCCGCTTGTCTGTGTGGCAATTTTTGGGAAGAGGTGCGCAAATATGATGATGGCAGTATTTCCGAAAAAACCTTAAAAAAAGTGCAGTGGTACATTGCTTCCGGACTTTTTATGAGTGAATTGCTGTCGGCTTTCTATAAAGAAAAAATAACGGCAGAAAAACAAAAGGCATGCGTTTACCTGGGCGTTCTTATTGCACTAAACGATGTTTTGGTCGATACGTACAAGATGCCGTATGATAAAATGATTGCCTTAACCGGGTCTTTTTACAGACCTCGCAATGGTATTGAAAAATGGGTGCGTTTTTTTTACGACAAGTTGTGGAATTTGTTGACGCCTCAAAAAAGGGCATTGTTTCAAAAATTGTCGGAAGATGGTATTTTTTGGCAATCCGAAAGCCTCAAGCAGCTTGAAAGCAGCCCTGAGGAAAATCTTGTTCATAAAATAACAGCGCAAAAAGGGGGGATTTCTTTTTTATTATTTGCTTCCATTTTTGATAATTATGATTCCCGTGAGGAAGATATGCTGTTTCATTTAGGGGCTTTTGTGCAATATATGAATGATGCGCAGGATTTATTTAAAGACCGTTGCGAAGGTATTACAACTTTTGTAAGCTACCATCACAAAACGGAAAGTGTTATTGATTTTTTGAATATAAAGTGGCAAGAGTGCCTGGGTGTGATTCGGCATCTTAAACCATTGCAACAAAGAGATGCTTTTTTTATTGGTTTTTACTTCTTTCTGATGTTTTTAGGGATAAAGTATAAGTTGTCAAATTACCCCAAAGAACTGGATTCTGATAGTATTAACGAGTATCTTGCCAAAAACGAGCGCAAAGTTCCTTCTGTAAGTATGAAATCTGTAAAAGCTGCGTGCTATATTTTGCCTCGTGTTTTAGGCTTTAAGCTTTAAGCAAACAGCTTTTGGTCGGGATACTGAAAATGGCATCACTTTACACCTCATTGTTAAAAGAGGTCCACTTATAATTGTAAAGCCCGTTCATCAGTCTTTCTTCTTTTTCTTTAGGGCTGAGTCTTTCAAATGCGTTCTTAGCTTCTTCATACTTTTTTCTTTCAGCCTCTTTTTCGGCTTCAATCTTTTGGAAGTAGGCTTCTTCTTTTTTCTTACGTAGGTATGGCGCCGCTACTGTTGGGAAAAGTTCGAGTAAGAGTTCTTCTTTTTCATTTTCAGCAAGCTTAACGCCCACTTCAGGAATGACAGGGTTGTCTTGTTTTTTGTAATCAGAAGTGTCGTATGGCACCTCTTCCCTGTGTCCACATATTTTTTCCCTGAAAGAGGGGTCAACGGGTATAGGCGTTTCGCCGTAAAGTCCTTTTACCAGATTAACATATTGTATAGACTTAGAAGTATAAGGAGGGACGCCTTTATTTTCATCAATAACATAGTTGACAGCTTGCACGCCCACAATTTGACTGGTGGGTGTTACCAGTGGCGGACAGCCGGAAGCAACACGTACTATAGGGACTGTTTGTAAAACTTTTGGAAGCAGGTGGTCGAGTTTCAGCTGCTTTAATTGCGAAAGCATATTGGTGTACATGCCACCGGGTATTTCAGCAAACTTAACCTGCTCGTCGGGGGCAGGGAAATTAAAGTACTTTTCAATGGCATGGGCAGCCTCTAGCAATTTTTCTTCATTATCAGCTTTGGCATAGGCTATAGCGTCGTCAAAAAGTTTGTCAATTTTTGGCGGTAAAGTATCTTTAGTGATGTCAAATTCGAGAGGGAACATTTTGTAGCTGTCAAACTCGGCAAGCTCTTTACGAATTTCTTTTAGTTCTTTGTCAATTTTAACAACAGCATCAAGATTGACTCCGGTTTCGATGCCAAGCTTATTGCAAAACAGTTGAATAATTTCAAAAGAAGGTGCTGCGGGCCCACCCGAAAAGTTTAAAATATTGGTGTCAACAATATCAACTCCTTTTATGATGGCATTGAGTACCGATGCTAAGCCGTAGCCTGGTGTACAATGTGTATGAAAGTCAATAGGGATGCTTATTTCTTTTTTCATACGGCTGATAATTTGACCTGATACCACAGGGCTTATCAAGCCGGCCATATCTTTAATAGAAATCATGTCTGCGCCTAAACCTTCGAGTTCTTTAGCTTTTTGAACAAAGTAATCAACGGTGAAGATTTTTCGGGGCAGCTTTTTGCCTCGTAAAAGAGCGCTGATTTTTTGCTTGGTGGTAAACTTCGGATCTACTGTAAAGCACACGGCACAGTCGGCAATACCACCGTTATCTTTTACATATTTAATAGTTGACTTCATGTTGTTGACATCATTTAGTGCATCAAAAATGCGCATGATGCCAATACCAGACTTAACAGCATTTCTGTTGAAGCCTTCTATAACCTCTTCTGGATAGGGGTTGTATCCAAAAAGATTACGTCCACGTGATAATGCCGTTAGTAACGATGTGTCGCCAATAGCTTTTTTGATGGACTCTAAACGCTCCCAGGGGTCTTCATTCAAAAAACGCATCACGGAGTCGGGAACAGCGCCACCCCAAACCTCCATAGCATAAAAATTGGCACTTTTGTACAAAGGTAATACGCGGTCAACTTGTTGTTGATTCATACGTGTTGCAAAGGCCGATTGTTGACCGTCTCTCAATGTTAAATCTCTTATGAGTAATTGCTTCATCTTTTTCCCTTTCTTCTATTATATTTTTTGGTAAGTCTTTAATGTCTATACCAAGCTTTGTTGCTTTTACAAACAGTGTCTAATTTATGCCAAGGCAAACATTAAGACCGCCGGCTTGTTTAGTTTATGATGGTTTGTGCAACTTGACTTAATCTTATCCATAAGCTACTTTCCCAAAAATTTTTAAAAAATTTATGCAAACTTAATAAAAAAACATGATAATTTGATAAAAATGATATGAGCTGTTTTATTTTGCGGATACTATGGGCTCTTCTTATCTGCTTTGCATCAAGGTCTTAAGTCTGTTTTCTGTATGAGCTTTGCTTCAAAGTTCCCAACTGTAATCCGGGTTAAAGAGCTTTTTTAATCAAATCTGCGGCGTTGTTTATTCTTTCGCTGCCATTACCGGCAACCACAGCAAATGGCCACCCTCTCGTCTTGAGCTCCTTTTTATATTGACCGTAAAAATATGATCTCAGATGTGGATGTTCGCGTAAGGGGTCATAGCTCCAGGGAATATCTACATAGCATAAGAGGTACAAGTCAAATTTTTGTTTTTCCAGTGCTTCTAATATCCATTGCGGACATTTTTTAAAAGCATGCTCATACCATATTTTAATGACAAGAAGTTCAGTATCTGCTATGATTAGATTGGTTTCTTTATTCTGAGCTTTTTCCAATGTTTTTATTTGATTTTCTGCTATAATATCGAGGTCTTCGGCAGTATAAGGCCTGTTGATATTTATTAAATATTCGCGCGCATACTCCGGCACCCATGTGGCATTAAACATTTTAGCCATTTGTTGTGCCAAAGCCGTTTTTCCTGTAGATTCAGGTCCCGTAACAGCAATTTTTTTAGCCATCTTTTGTTGTTTTTATGTCCTTTTTCCAAATAGTATATCCTCTGTAGGCCAATAATGCCAGAATAATGTAATAAAACACTGTAGGGTAGAGCCCTTTGTAATAATAAACACCCACACAAACCGCATTAGCAAATATCCAAAGCAACCAGTTTTCAAGATACTTGCGTGCAGTCATCCAGGTTGCAGCTAAGCCCAAAGCTGTGGTAAAACCATCCCAGTAGGGAATATCACTGTCAGTAAAACTTAATACGTATCCAAAAACAAAGCTTGATAAAGCTATAGCAACTGCCAGAACCCATGCTGTTTTTTTAGGTATGCTTGTCACCGGTAAGCTGTTGGGTTTCGCACTGCCAAAATACCAATGGTACCATCCGTAAAAGCCAAAAAACAGATAGAATAATTGCAGCGCAGCGTCTCCGTACAAGCGCTCTGTAAAAAAAATAATGATGTACAGTGCCACACTTACGATACCGAGCAACCAACACCATATGTTTTGCTTTATGGCAAGCAGCACATATGATATTCCCAAAACTGTGGCCGCAACTTCTATGATATTAGCTGATAACCAGTTGAATATTACATCCAAAGTGTTTAGCTCTTTTGAAGATTCGTATTAATGAGCTTCATAACGTAAATAATCTTATCGCCTTTGTGAAACTCTTCTTTAATTTCCTTTTTTAAAATATCGAATACAGTACTGTAATCCCCAAAAATTTGAGTACTCATATTGTTGACTTCAACAACCACTTCTTTATAAGTTTTTAGGCGTTCAATAAAAGCTTTAATTAAAGGTTTATACGTCTCTGAAAGAGGGTACATGCTGATTTCTACTGATATTTTCATGGTATAAAAATTTAAATTTTGTATTGTTTACTATAGCGTAGCTTAATGGCACACAAACTAACGGGCAAAAGTATAAAAACGTGTGAAAAGGGGCAAATAAAAAAGGTAATGCCTTTATAAAACCAATAAGCTGAGCATCAATTGTTATTAATACTCTACAAATGGGAGCACTACAATAACTTTTGTGCCTAAGGCGTTTCCATCATCATCAAGTTTATCAATGAAAATGATTCTTTCTTTATAGGCTTCTGCTTTCTCAAAAAGGTCCAGTCTGTTTTTTGTTATAGCTATGCCTCTGGATCGGTGTTTGAGACCGCTGTTCTTTTTTATTTCGGCAGATTTTTTGCGGCCTACACCATCATCTTCAATGGTGCAAACGACACTGTCTTTTTCAAGGACAAGGCTGATATGGATAAAGCCTTTATCACTTTTGTGTAAAATACCATGAAGCAAGGCATTTTCTACAAATGGTTGAATAACCATAGGAGGGATAGCGACAAAATCTCCGTCGATAGAATTGTCTAATTCAATTTTGTAATCAAACGTATCATCAAAGCGAATTTTTTCTAAATCGAGATAGTGTGTCAGCACTTTTATTTCGTTGACAATAGGGACATACATGTCGCGGGTGCTGGAAAGAATAAGCCTCATGAGTTGCGATAGCTTACCCATGTAGCGGATAGCATTGTCAGTATTATCTTTAAGAATAAAATTTTGAATAGAATTGAGTGTATTGAAAATGAAATGCGGGTTCATTTGGAGGCTCAAAGCTTTTTGGCGTAATTGAAAAACTTGCTTTTCGTAAGCCAAAACTTGTTTTTCCCACAAGTGCTTTTTACGTACTTTTTGATACCTCTCGTAAAGGATAAGAGTTAAAATAGAAAATATTGTAAAAATCACAGCGGCTTTAAACCACCATTTCATATACCAGGCCGGTTTTATCAATAAAGTAATTGTAAATTCTTGATCCGACCATTCGCCGTAGCTATTGGTGCCACGTACGCCAAAAACATACTTGCCAGGCGGTATATTAGTATATTCCGCTATGCGGCGTGTGGCATCGGTGTATGTCCAATCCCTGTCAAATCCTTTGAGTTTGTAAGCATATTTGTTACGTGGGGGATTTGTAAAGTCTAAAGCAGCAAATTCAAAAGCGATAAAATTTTCTCTATAGGACAGCTTTATCGTGTCCTTATTTTTAAATTGTATGGGTATGGTTTTGTTAAAAACCTTAAAGGCAGTAACAACCACAGCCGGCGATTGATAGGTTTTCGTAAACTCATCCGGGAAGAAAATATTAAATCCGTTCATGCCGCCTGCTATGATTTCGCCTTTTCTTGTTTTATAAGCAGCACCCCCATTAAATTCACTACCTTGAATGCCATCTCTGATATCGTAGTTGACAAAAACATCATTCTTAAGGTTCAAGAAAGACATACCGCTGTTGGTGGTGATCCATAAATCGCCGTTGTTATCTTCCAAAGCTTTGTAAACAATATTGTTTGCCAAGCCATCTTCCCGGGTATATGCTTTAAAAGTTTTTTTATGAGGGTCGAAAAGATTGAGCCCTCCACCCATAGTGGAAACCCAGTAATAGCCACGCGAGTCTTCAGTTACAGAAAAAACCCGACTGCTTGAAATAGATGCAGGATTTTGTATGTCGTACCTGTAATTGGTAAAATCCTTTGTTGCGATATCTAAAACAGAGAGCCCATTGTATGTAGAAATCCATAATTTGTTTTTGCTGTCCACTTTCAAATCCAGAATTAAATTATAGGCCAGTGAGTTATCATTGGCAGGGTCGTGTAAATAGTGTGTAAAACTATCTTTTTCCCTATCGTAATGCACAAGTCCCCCAAAAGTGCCAAACCACAAATCGTTATTATGGTCTTTAGCTATTGTCCACACTTGATTGTTAGGTAAGCCTTTGTTAACATCTTGCCCCGTAGTATAGTGGGTAAACTTCCCTGTTTTTTTATTGAAACTACTCAAGCCTTGATCGCTGGTACCTATCCAATATATTCCCTCGTGGTCTTTAATAATAGCTCTTATCCTGTTGCTTGGCAAAGTATTACGAGAATTGGGTTCTTTTTTTATGTATGAAAAGTTGTCTTTTTCTCTGTCCAAAATGTTAATGCCATATTCGGTTGCTATCCAGATAGCACCTCCATCATCTTCAAAAAACCCCCAAACAGTATTACTGCTTAAGGTGTTTTTTTGTCCCGAAATATGGTGGTAGTGGTTAAACAGATTGGCGTTCAGGTTTATCTTATTGAGCCCTTTCCATGCGGCCACCCAAATGTTTCCGAAGTCGTCGTCGGTAATATCCTGAATGTAGTTATGGCTAAGACTGTGTCTTTGACCGGGGATATTTTTAAAGGTTTTAAAACCGTTTTCCGAATCAATATATTTATTAAGGCCGCCACCATAAGTGCCAACCCATAGTTTGTTGTTTGCAGAATAATGCAGAACAGTAACATAGTTGTGACTTAAGGCGTTCTTTTTGTCAGGGTGATGCTTGAAAAAAGTATGGTTTTCGTACCCCTCGTGAAGTTTTGTCAGCCCGCCTGCTGTTCCAATCCATAAATGACCACTTTGATCTTTGGCAAAGGCCAAAATGGTATCTGAAAGAATTATCGGTTTTTTGTCGGTTGCTTTAAAATGAGCAGTTTCCCCTGTAATTACGTCATAACGAATCATGCCACAGTTAGTGCCAATCCAGGCGTAAGCCTTTTCGCCCATATATACTGTATTAACGATTTGGCATAAATCATTTTGCGGATCATCAAGAAACAAATTTACCTTTTGAAAACTGTTACTGTTGAAGTCGTAAATATTTAACCCCCGATGCGTTGCTATTAAAAGCATTTGGTCGGTGCCTGCCAGAGCATAAATAGTATCGCTGCTTAAATTGTTTTTAACGGAACTTTGACGGCTGAAATTTGTAAATTCAAAGGTGTAGCGGTTCAGCCTACTTAAACCACTTTCAGTGCCAATCCACAGGTAGCCTTTTGCATCTTCGTAAAGGCAGCGTATGGTTTCGCCGCTGATAGAGCCTTCGGGATCTTTTTTGTCGGGGCGGAAAACGGTAAAATTATAGGCATCAAACCTGTTCAATCCGTCCCATGTGCCTATCCATAAAAATCCGTTGCTGTCCTGCATAACAGCAAAAGGGGTGTTTTGAGACAAGCCTTTCTCTAAGCGTGTATATTCCGTTGTATAATGACGAACGCTTATATTAGAGGCTTGTATAAGCACACTAAAATGCAAAATACATATTAAAAAAATTGATTTAAGAACAAAGACTTTACTCATTTATAAGTTTTTTGTATGAAGAAGTAAAGTTACAATTTTTTTAATAATTGAGTTTGGCGGTAGTGGAAGTGGCTGTGAAAATCCTTGTTTTATCTTTTTCAGCCTTGCGACTGCTTATTAAAAAAGTCAAGCATTTGTTTTCTGTACTTGTTCATTTTAGCATCATAAACTGGAGTCAGCGAGAGCTTATCAGGGAAAGTTTCCATGTGCAAAGTTTGTGTGGGGAAAGCAAAGCGCACTTCAAGAGTTTCAGCCAGGTGGATAATTTTCAGCAGCACTTCTTCACGGCATCGGAGCTCATCAATCCAGGTAGGGACATCAAAAAAAATATAAAAGAGAATATTAAGAGAGGATGCCCCTAAATCGTTGAGGCGTATGATGTAAAAGTCTTTTCGTGTTTCGGGATGTGTTTCCACAATTTTATTGAGCCCTTCTACAAAAAGTTCAATCAACTCGGGGGGTGTATCGTAAGTAATGCTAATAGTGGTTGAAAATCTTCGGTATTCTCTCAGACCGTGATTATCTATAGTCATGTCAGCGAGCTTCCCGTTGGGAACATATGTGAGTGAGTTTCTGAATGTGCGTACACGAGTGGACCTGAAACCTACTTCCTCAACAGTGCCATCAATATCGCCTGAACTTATCCAGTGCCCTATTTTAAAAGGTTTATCAATGAAAATCATCAGGGAACCGAAAAAGTTTTTCAACGAGTCTTGTGCAGCAAGGGCAAAAGCCAGACCGCCTATGGAAAGACCTGCTAACAGGGCCGTAACATTAACGTTTAAATTTTGAAGTATAAAAAGGCCTCCAATAACTACAACAAAAGTTTTAAGAACTTTGCGAACCAGCGGCACGAGCTGATCATCAAGTGTTGTTTCTGTCTTGCCGGCTAACTTTTCAAAATACAAACACAGCACATCCACCAGTTTGTAAAAAACTACAGTCCCAAAAAGGGGCATCAAAGCCTTGATAACGGTATTAATATAAAAGGTCGCCTGGACAGGCAATTGCAGCAAAGGCAAAAAAGCAATAATAACTATTGAAACAATTAAAATGCTTATCGGTTTTGCTATGGGGATAAAATGACTTTCAGCAATGTCATCGTACCCCATTTTTTTTACAGACTTAAAAATTAGCTTCTCAATCACATATGTTAATATTTTATGAGCTGCTATAGCAAAAATAATTACCAACAATATGGCTATCAATTGCCACAAATACAAACCTGCATATTTACGCGACCCCAGCTTAGGTAATATTTCTAAGAGCCTGTCGGTGCCAAACGGGAATACTTGGTTGTGAAAAATGAGTATTTCAGGCAGTGTTTCTTCAGGGAAAAGCCATCGGTTTCCTATGCGCTCTAAATATATATCAGGGTATTCCGAAGAAATGACATAAGTATGTTTCCCCGTCAGCGTGTCAACATATCTTGAGTTTCTGGGTACTTCGTCAATTCTAATAAAAATCCCTCTCCCGTCCAGTGCTTGCTTTAGTTTTGTTGCATATTCAATGGCTTCTTCTTCTGATATGGTTTTTTGCTCAAAGGCTTTTGCAGAAAGACGTGGGAAATAAGTGTCCTCTTGCTGAAACTTGAGAAATGTTACCAAACTATGGTATGGCGACGTCAGATTATATTTTATAGTTTGACGCCTTTGTAAAGTGTCTTCTGCAATTAAAAAACTGAAAGATCCAAATACTAAAACAAAGACAAATATGATCCTTTTCATGGTTTCAAGTTTTTGCTCAGATTATGAGATTAATAATTTTTAACACTCATTTTTATGTACGGTTTTTATTAGCTTTTGCGAATAATGCAGGTTAAAGCTCTTGATTTCAAAATTTTCTGAGACGTTTTTTCAAAAAAAGAGCTGCTACATAAAATATGCAATTGCAAAAATGGTAAAATGTTATGAAAAAACAAAATAATGATAAATCAAATAATTGCATTTTTTACCATACTTGCAAAAGACGGCAATTATCCGTCATCGTCTATCACTTTCGGGGAATTCGGTTTTATTCAATAAGGCTTTGTTTATTTTCCAGGCGCCAATTTATTGGTTTTTTATTCTGTTTCTCAAGCAACAGATTGGTTTTCGAAAAATGTTTACAACCAAAAAAACCATTAAAGGCAGACAGCGGCGAGGGGTGAGGCGCTTTCAATATATGGTGATGGGTTTTATCAATAAGCGCCGATTTGGCTTGTGCATAATTGCCCCAAAGCAAAAAAATCAGACCTTCTTTTTGCTTTGATAAAGTTTTAATAACGGTATCGGTAAAAATTTCCCATCCTTTCTTTTGATGTGATCCTGCCTGCGCTGCTCTGACTGTTAAAGTAGCATTTAATAGAAGTACGCCCTGGCGTGCCCAGGAGCTTAAATTACCATTATCTGACGGAGGAATTCCTAAGTCGTCAGACAGCTCTTTGAATATGTTAACTAAAGATGGTGGCGGTTTTATGCCCTCCTGTACCGAAAAGCATAAACCATGAGCCTGACCATGTCCATGGTATGGGTCTTGACCAAGTATGACGACTTTTACCTTATCAAAAGGCGTTAAGTTGAATGCTTCAAATATTTTGTTGCCGGGCGGATATATGCGGTAACGCTTCTTTTCCTCCAGCAAAAAAAGCTTTAGTTTATAAAAATAAGGTGCGTCAAATGTGTCCTTTAATACCTGATACCAACTTTCTTCTATGGCAGGTTTTATATTTTCGGTATCTTGTTGTTTCATAATACATTATGCTGGTTATATATTTTTTCTATTGCTGTTTTGAAACATTAAAAAAAAACATTAATTTTGTAAGCGTTTTTAAGCCTGTATTAATCCTAAAAAGTAAGTAAAAAAAGCTTTCAAGAGATTGGATATTATTAGAATGATAATCAGATTTGTACATCTTTTTGCTTTTTATGAATAATCAGGGTTAGGGATTACAATGAAACTGTGCTTAGACATTTAATCATTTTTTTAATGTGGTTCCATTTGTTTTTCTTTAAATGTCAATAATAAGAAAAAAAACGACGTCCTATGAAAAGATTTTGGATTTTTTTTTCGCTGATATTTTTCCTTTTTATTATGCTTTCTTCATGTTATGTGAATAAGCCGCCCTGTCCTGCCTACGGAGATGCTTCCGAAGCGCAAATGCATGCTGTGGTTGCCGATGATTTCAGTTTCTGAAAACAGGCATTATTATTTACTGAAATGTTGAGAAGCTTCTGTTAAGGATGCATGTTTGCCGACATCAAACCAGTATGAGTTGTTGCAAACATAGCCTCCAATAGGCATATCAGAACACAAGTCTAGGTATGTTTTAGTGATTGAGAATGAGCCCCTTGCAGGCATATAGCGAAATATTTTTTTGCTGACGATATGAATGCCGCTAAAGGCATAAGGTTTTAAGGGTTCAGTAGAATTTCTCTTGATAATTTTTTCGCCTGTTAAGGTGTTTTCCCAACCACAAAGCATGGTGTTGTTGTCAAAAAGGAAGTAGCGCGATGTTTGCCTTTCCCTGACAGCTAATGTTGCCAGGTTTTTATCATGCATGTGTTTACACCACATGTCAAAGAGGTTGATGTCAGAAAGTATATCAACGTTGTACAATACAAAATCATCTGTGTCATCAAAAAAAGAGGATGCTTTGGCCAGCCCGCCGCCGGTATCTAATAGCATTGAGCTTTCATCAGAAATGCTGATGTTTATGCCGAAGTTCTTTTTTTCTTTCAAAAAAGCCAGTATGTCACGTCCCAAATAGTGGATGTTAATAATAACATCGGTAATGCCAAATTGCTTAAGCTTTATTAGCACACGTTCCAAAAGCGTTATGCCACATACTTTCACCAAAGCTTTCGGGGTATTATTCGTTAATGGCTTTAAACGCGTTCCTTTGCCTGCGGCAAAAATCATGGCTTTTTTCATAAGTGTTAAAAAAACATCTTAAATCTTACATAAAACATCCGAGAAAAGGGCTTGGAGCCTGCTGAAAGATGCTGATACCTGAAATAATCTTTCCATTCTATCCGGTTGTTTTTTTCTGTAAAAATAAAAAATATTATGTGTACTTTTGGCTTGTGGAATTAGAAAATTATCTTTTTGCTTTTCTTTTGACCTTTATTGCCGGTATCTCAACGGGCATTGGTAGCTTATTGGCCTTTTTCACAAAAAAAACAAACACCAAATTTTTATCTGTGGCATTAGGGTTCTCGGCAGGTGTTATGATTTACATTTCTATGATAGAATTATTCCACGAATCTTTGGAGTATTTTGTCGATGCTAAAGGGGTGGATGCCGCTAAATGGCTTACTGTTTTGTTTTTTTTTAGTGGAATGCTTATCATAGCCCTTATTGATAAGTTGATACCCAATTTTGAAAATCCTCATGAAATCAGAAAAGTAGAGGATATTGAAGCCAAGGATAACAAGGAAGCACGTCCCAAGGATTTAAAAAAACTCAAACGAGTCGGTCTGGTAACAGCATTAGCCATTACCATTCATAATGTTCCGGAGGGTTTGGCTATTTTTATAACAGCAGTACAGGATCCGGCAATGGGTATTGCTATTGCCGTTGCTATAGCCATCCATAATATTCCCGAAGGTATTGCAGTAGCAGTGCCGGTGTACTATGGGACGGGCAGCCGTAAAAAAGCTTTTTTATGGTCTTTGCTTTCCGGCTTGTCTGAACTTGTGGGTGCTCTCATAGGTTTTTTACTGTTGATGCCTTTCTTAAGTCCCATGCTTTTTGGTGCTCTTTTTGCTATGGTGGCCGGTATTATGGTGTACATTTCTTTTGATACTTTACTGCCGGCTGCACGTGAATACGGAGAAAACCATCTTGCCGTTTATGGTCTAATACTCGGCATGATGGTAATGGCTGTTAGTCTCAACCTGCTTCTTTAATTCGTAATTTTTGTGTAAATTTGCATGATAAAACAAAGCTTTTAAAAGCAATCGGATAACTATGTGTACAGCCACTGACAAGTTTTTACCTGAAACATTTAAAGAAGGCAGGGTGTTGCTTATTAACAAAGCTCCTGAATGGACATCTTTTGATATTGTTAATAAAATGCGAACACTCTTAAAATATAAATTCGGGATTAAGAAAATAAAAATTGGTCATGCCGGCACGCTCGACCCCCTGGCTGAGGGATTGCTGATAATTTGCACAGGCGCTTTTACTAAAAAAATAGACAGTTTTCAAGCTTTCGACAAGGAATATACCGGTAGCTTTTATTTGGGAGCAACAACGCCCTCTTATGATTTAGAAACAACTCCAAATGCTATTTTTCCTACAGCGCATATCACTGAAGAGAGCATCAGGGAGGCTGCTCAAAAGTTTGAAGGTGACAGTTTGCAGGTGCCGCCGGTTTTTTCGGCTAAAAAAATTGATGGGCAAAGGGCTTACGAATATGCGCGCCGCGGGCAGGATGTCAAAATGAGAAACAATAGTATTTTTATTAAGCTTTTCGAAATAACACATATCGAAATGCCGTTGGTACATTTTAAGATTATTTGCAGTAAAGGTACCTACATACGATCGGTAGCCCATGATTTTGGAGCAGCACTTGGTTCCGGTGCCTATCTTAATGCTTTAAAACGTACCCGCATAGGAGATTTTTACCTTAAAGATGCTATTACTATGGCCATGTTTGAGGACATGTTGGCGCAATAAATATTTGTGAAATTGACGGAAGCCTTTTAGGATAGCGTTTTTAGAAAAAAATATAAATCAGAATGAATATGCGCAAAACATATGGCTTTTTTTTAATGTGGACATTTGCCGGTGTTTTTGCATTGCAAGGCCAAACTGTTGTTTTTGAAGAGAACTTCGTTACGCAGCCCTTCAATGTGACGAGTGCGGGACATCAACAATGGCAGGTTAATGATTCTTTGTTTTTTATGGGCAGTCGCTCATTATACAACACCGTTGGGTTTCAGGATACCTCTTTTTTGACAACACATAGCTTTAGTACGGTTGGTTATAATTTTGTTAGACTAAGCTTTGCGCATATATGTAAGATTGCTGTTTTTGATGGTGCTTATCTGGAAGTTTCAAAAGACAATGGGGTTAACTGGACCAGATTAGATGCACAGACATATTATGGCAGCGGACAGTTTGGCAGCATGGGTAACCGCTTTACAGCTGCTTCTTATCCCCAATTATGGTATGCTAACAACAATAGCGCCTTACCTCAAAACAACTGGTGGGTTTTTGAGATGTTTGACCTTTCTTCATTGGTGGCTAACCAGCCTCACGTTAAATTGCGTTTTGTAATTTATGACGGTGGCAACCCTTCCGGCCCGAACAACAACTATGGTTGGCTTATTGATGCAGTTAAAGTGGAAACTGCCAACCATGAGCTGATGCCCCCTCAGATTAACCATATTGCCCCCTTTTTGAAAGATACCATCTATGGTACCGGACCCTTTGATGTTTTTGCTCATATTACCGACAGTTCGGGAATATTGTCAGCTCATCTGCATTATACTATTAATAGCAGTTATAAGGACTCCCTACCTATGAATAACATAGGAGGAGATGTATATACCGGTACGATACCGCAAATCCCCTTAAACAGTTCGGTTGCTTATTACATAAAAGCGGTTGATAGCACACCTGCGGCAAATACGGCTATCGGTCACACACATTTTTTTTACAATACCAAAGCGCCTTATAAGGCTGTTATCGGTCAAAACGCCCTCGTTGCAACCGAAAGCTTGTACAGCCCCTTCCCTAGAATAAGTAGTACGTCGCCAAACAGATTTACAGCCTCGAACAAAATTTTTACTTCAGATGAATTGGTACAAGCCGGCATACATCCTTTTTCAAAAATTGATGCCATTGCTTACAAGAAGCATGGTTCTTCGGGAACGCTAAGCGCCAACCCTCTTGAATTACAAATATTCATAAGACAAAGCCATCAAAATCCGCCTTTATGTTTAAGAACAACCATTGACGGTATTCAAAATACACATAAGCTTGTTTACAGCAATTCTGACCACATTATCCCTTCTCAAAGCGGTTGGATGAAGATAGCCCTTGACACACCTTTTATATACACAGGAGGGCACCTTGAAATTGCGGTTAAATCAAGCATTGCCGGTACGCCTCCCTATTCAGAAGGAACTTTCGACTGGGTATATTCGCCGGGTTTTAGCGATAATGTCATTGGGACCATGTCAACAGTGCAGCTACACAAATATGCAGAACTAAATCTAACCTCCGGTTTGCGAAAGCAACGCCCGGTTATTGCCATTATCAGAGATACTGTCACTTATGCTTATGATGCAGGGGTGGTTGATGCTTTGCTGACTAAGACTGTAGTGAACACCCATTATCCGGAATCTCTTTTTGTGCAGGTGAAAAATTATGGCACGCAAATGCTTAATAGTGTAGAGGTTTCCTATAGTGTTAATAATTCCTCATACCAAAGCACTTCCTGGAATGGTCAATTGCAAGAAGATATGTGGAGCGATCCTTTTTATGTTGGACAGGCTTCTTTTATGGAAGGTTACAATTCATTAAAGATATGGACAAGTCAACCAAATATGCAACCGGATTTAAACAATTTTAACGACACCTTGCATCTTTTGCTTTATGGTTGTGCCGAACCACTTCAGGGCTATTATAGTGTAGGAGGCTCCGGGGCCGATTACCCGGATTTTAAATCTATTATCAAAGATTTGGAAAAATGTGGCCTTGGTGGTCACGTCATTATCGAACCTCAGCCGGGTGTTTACAACGAACGTATTATTATTAATAATGGTATTAATACCAACGATAGCTCGACTGTTACTTTCAGAGGTTCAGCTAATGTCGTACTTATGCCGTCGCTGCCCGCGTCAAATAAAAGTGCCGCTATTGAATTAAACGGGGCGCGTCATTTTTATTTCGACAGCCTTACCATAAGCATACCTGATACAGCCCTATGGGGAACAGGTATCTATATTGGAAACCATAGCAAAGACATCAAAATTACAAATTGCAGTATTCTTGTGCATAATAATTCGCCAAACGATAGCTTTCATGGCATTTTGGTGTCAGGTAACCCGACATCCTACACAGCAGGAGGTCAGGAAATCCAAAATATCATGGTCGCGCATAATGTTTTTAAGGGAGGGTATTATGGCGTATGTATCAAGGGAGATAGCAGCAATATATCAAATGTGCGCTTGATTAAAAATAAGTTTAAAGATGCATACCGCAGTAGTGTTTCTTTGAATAATGTTTCAGATTTTACCGTTTCTCATAATCATGCCGTCATGCGAGAGACCAGCATAATGGGCGCCAGAGTCATTGACGCATCGGTTTCAAAAGGGCCTTTTACTATCACGCACAATAAGATTAAAAACCCAAGCTATTTAGGTATTTCCCTAAGTTCTGTAAAGACAGCTGTTGATACCTTTTCTGTTGTTGCTAATAATGCTATAGGCGGAGGGTTTTCCGGCACAATAGGCAATGCAGCAGGCATTTATATCAATAATTCTTCGCGAATAAAAGTCTTGCATAACAGCATAAATTGTGATGATGTGCATGGTGTTGGTTTTCATGTTACGCCATCCTCATCAGATATTGTTGTTAAAAATAACTGTTTTGTTTACTCTGGCCAGGGTAATGGTTTTGCGGCACGCATAGAAGACCCGTTGAGTATAAAGGCTATAGACTATAACAATTATTTTTCAGGGAGCAGTAAACAATTTGTTTATTACGGTGCCCCTGTGCCAAATCTGACAAGCCTTAAAGCTGTTAACATACCATACGGTAATGATAGCCATGCTGTTTCGGGCAACCCCAATTTTTACACTCATTATTGGCTTAAACCTATGGGTGCCACCCTGTATAGAGCGGCAAACTTCCATGCACTTATTGCTGATGATATCGAAGGCACAGCCAGAGATACGCTTTATCCAACAATAGGTGCATACGAACAAATACTGCACCATATTGATGCAGCGGTTGTTGCTATTAGTGCACCTTTGTCTTCATGCTCACTTACGAACAGCGAATCTTTAAGCGTAGAGATTTTAAATACAGGAAAGGATACCCTGAACCAAATCAATATATCCTATACTATTGACACTTTACCGGCGGTTATACAATTGTTCAACAAATCATTAGGCTTTGGCGACAGCGATATTTTTACTTTTAATGCGACGGCAGATTTTAGTCAGAAGGCGCATTATCATGTTTTTATTTCTGTTGATGCTGCCGGCGATGGTGAGCCATTCAACGATACCATATCAGAAATGATTTATACCGGTCATCGCTTGGAAAACGGGCCATATATAATGGGTTTTGAACCCGGCGAAGACTATACCCTATGGCAAGTTGTAGATGCTAACAACGATGAGTGGGGCTGGACTCCGGGCTATTCTAATGCCTCTTTTGCCTATACAGGAACGCATAGCGCTATGTACAATCAAGGCGTAAATAGCGCAGGAGACGACTGGCTTATCACAGAATGTTTTATGTTGAATGGTGGAGCAACCTACGATATTTCGTTTATGTACAGAGCAAATAATGCTTCGTATCCGCATCTTATAAGTTTTATGAGCAGTAAAACCCAGGATGTCAATACTTTTACTGATACGCTGATATTTTTAAATCTTTTTGATAATACGCTATATCAAAAAGCCTCTGTTTACTTTCAGCCGGCTGATACAGGTGTTTATTATTTTGCGTGGCATGGAACATCACCGCATGTGTGCTATATAGACGACTTTTCAGTGGCTCTTGTGCCTTTTAAAAAGGATATTGGCGTTACTGCAATAATGGGTAGCGACAGCTTGATCGGTGCCGGTACGCAAAAAAGTGTAAGTGCTGTTGTTAAAAATTTTGGTACCCAAAACATCAATCATTTTGACATACTTTACCTGGTTAACAATGATACCATTGCTAACCAAACATGGACAGGAACTCTTCTTCCCGGAGTCGAAGACACCATTAAGTTTGCGCAGAAATATACAGTCCCCAATGGTTATTACACTGTTTGTGTACATGTTTTTTTGGTTGACGATCAGGACAGCTCTAATAATTATTTCTGCAAAACATTTTTTGGCTCGCCTGTGACTGCTTATTCTGATTATCAAAAAGCATTCTTTTATCTGTCGCAAAATATGCCTAATCCTGCAAAAAATTCAACCGAAATTGTGTATAAAATACCTGAAGAGGGTCTTATCCACTTCCAAATTTTTAACACATTTGGTGAAATGGTTTACTCTTACAGCGGTTATAAAAAAGCAGGCCGGCATATGTTAATAATTGAAGCTGCAGCTTTTTCGAGAGGTATATACCTTTATACCCTCTATTACAAAGGGATGCGTAAAAGCCGAAAAATGATTATTGAATAAATTATAATGCCGTGCGACCAGAATCTGTAAATTCTTAAGCTTATCATCATCATTAAGCTGAGCTAAATTAAAAGCATGAATCATGCAGGCTAATTTCTACAGAAAAATTTGATGTCAAACAATATTAATAAAACAATGGTGTTATCATCTAAAAGAGTTAAGCCGGAGTGATGTATCAGAAAATCAAGAATGTATTAAAATCTTTCTAAATCAGTCACTATATTGTTTTTTCTTAATAGCCTTTTAGCCGGGTATGCTTATTGCATATAAAAACCTGATATGTTCAGAGTTTCAAGACACATTGTGAAGTTTTAACACATAGTTTGGCATAAAATGATATTTTTGCAAAAAAATTAATAATAAAAAATATGGCATTAATAAAATCAATTTCAGGAATAAGAGGAACAATAGGGGGTCGCGTAGGTCAGGCACTAACACCCGTTGACATCGTTCGTTTTGCCTCAGCTTACGGTGCTATGTTAAGAGCAACATCCGATAAAGAAAAAACCACAGTGGTCATAGGTCGTGATGCGCGTGTTTCGGGCCCAATGGTTAACCAGTTGGTAATCGGTGCGCTAACAGGGATGGGTATTGATGTTATAGACTTGGGATTATCTACCACACCAACTGTTGAAATAGCCGTAAAAACGCACCAGGCCGATGGTGGTATCATAATAACAGCAAGTCACAATCCAAAACAATGGAATGCTTTAAAACTTTTAAATGCGCACGGAGAATTTATTACAGCTGCTGAGGGTGCACAGCTAATAAATCTTGTCGAAAATGACGCATACGCTTATGCAGATGTTGAAAGGTTAGGGCAAGTTGCTTATGATGATACTGCTATTGATGTCCACATTGGTAAAATATTGGCTTTACCTCTTGTGAATATGAGTGCCATCAAAAGTGCAGGATTTAAAATTGTTGTTGACTGTGTTAATTCTACAGGAGGTATGGCCGTTCCCAAGTTGTTGCGGGCTTTAGGTGTTGCGCATGTCGAAGAGCTCTACTGTACGCCCAATGGCCATTTCCCACACAATCCCGAACCACTGCCGGAGTATTTGACAGAAATTGCAACAAAAGTTGAAAAAACTGATGCAAACCTGGGCTTTGTTGTTGACCCTGATGTTGACCGCCTGTCTATTATTTGCGAAAATGGCGATATGTTTGGCGAAGAGTACACCATAGTTGCAGTAGCCGATTATGTGCTCAAACATCAACCCGGCAATACTGTTTCTAATCTTTCATCCTCACGTGCTTTGAAAGATGTAACAGAAATGGCAGGCTGCAATCATTATGCTGCTGCCGTGGGAGAAGTTAATGTTGTTGAAATGATGAAAAAACACCAGGCTGTCATAGGTGGCGAAGGAAATGGTGGCGTAATATATCCTGAACTTCATTATGGCAGGGATGCTTTGACAGGTATTGCACTTTTCTTATCTCATTTGGCGACATTTGGTAAATCATGCTCAGTGTTGAAAAAAGAGTACCCGGAATATTATATTTCTAAAAATAAAATTGAACTCAGCCCTGAAATTGATGTCAATAATATTTTGAAAACCATATCCGAACGCTATGAAGATAAACCCCAAAATAAAACAGACGGGGTGAAAATTGAATTTCGCAACGACTGGGTGCATCTGCGTCCTTCCAATACAGAGCCTATTATAAGAATTTATGCCGAAAGTGAAACTATGACCGCTGCCGATACATTGGCCAAAAAAATTATTGATGACATTAAACATATTATAAAAGAAAATTAGTAATTTCGGGATCAAATACTTGTATAAGCTTTTTGGAAATTATGATATATCTCGATAATGCGGCATCAACACAACCATACCCTGAAGTAATATCTGAGATGCAACATGTGCTGCAAAACTGCTATGGCAATCCTGCTTCATTACATGAACAAGGTCGCCGGACGCGTGTAATCATAGAAAATTCAAGAAAAAAAATTGCACAGTTGATTCGCGTGGCTCCTTCTGAAATTTTTTTCACTTCCGGAGGTACCGAAGCCAGCAATTGGGTTATTAACGCCTGCATACATAAATACAACGTAAAGCATATCATCACTACGGCAGCAGAACATCCGGCTGTTTTGAAACCCGTTAGGCAAGCCGCCCTTACTTTTGGTATTAAAATTTCTTACTTACCTTTGAAAAAAGATGGCCTTTTTGAAATGGAAGCTCTTGAAAGCCTGCTGCATAAAGATCCTCATACCTTAGTTTGCTTGATGCATGCCAATAACGAAACCGGAGCTATGCTGCCATTAAAGAATGTATCTGCATTATGCGAAAGCTATAATGCCATTTTTATGAGCGATATGGTGCAAACTTTCGGGAAATATCCTATTGATTGGTCTAGTACTAAGGTGGATTTTGCAACGGCTTCCGCTCACAAATTTCATGGTCCCAAAGGTGTCGGCTTCTTGTATATCAACTCCAATAGGCCTGTGGATGCTTATATCCTTGGGGGAGGACAAGAGCGCAACAGACGTGCAGGCACAGAAAACATTGCCGGTATTGCCGGTATGGCTAAAGCCTTCGAAATGGCTCATCAGAACATGTCTCAGAAAATAGCTTATGTGGAAAGTCTTAAGAATTATATGTTAGAACGCCTGCACGCAATTAAAGAAATAGACTTCAACAGTCCTTTAGATTCTAAAGGTCTCTATACAATAGTCAATATTGCGCTGCCAGCCAGAAGTGGTATGGAAATGATTATTCAAAATCTGGATATCGCAGGCATAGCAGCCTCCGGTGGTAGTGCTTGCGCCTCAGGAAGCCAGAGTACTTCTCCAGTTCTTGAGGCTATGGGCACCGATTTGAGTAGGCAGGCCATCCGCTTTTCTTTTAGCACATTCAATACCAAAACAGAAATTGACAAAGTGGTTGATACTTTATTAGCTTTATTAAAATGAGTAAAAAGAAAAAAATCAAGTTTAAAAAAATAACTTTCAAATTGTCGCAAAAACAATTCAATATTGTGGAGCGCTTTTGTAAAATCAAAAAGATATCACCCAACAAATTGTTCAAAAAAGCAATTAAAGATTACATAGTAACCCACTATGATTTTACTGATGATGCTAACTATGAAATAAGCGAAAACCAGCTCGACCTTTTTGACCTCGTTGAAGAACTGGAGGCAGAATACAATAATAATCAAGAAAAAAAATAATTTTTTTTACGCATACCCTGATATTTTTTTATACTTTTGCAGCGGAGAGATGGCAGAGTGGTCGATTGCGGCGGTCTTGAAAACCGTTGAGGGTAACACCTCCGGGGGTTCGAATCCCTCTCTCTCCGCAACGACACTGGGATTAATAAAGAGAACCGCTGTTAATGATTCATTAACAGCGGTTTTTTTGTTGGTAAAGGTTTTTCAAAAACTTATCGCAGCCTTGAGTCTTTGAGGTTTAAAATCTTTTTTCTAAGTTTGTACCTCCTTGGCAATAGTGGTTTTCAAAAAACCATTTTACGAGGAGAATTCTCTAATAAATATTTAATAAAATGAATTGAAGTTATGAAAAAGAAAATTCTGTTCTTTTTAGTTTTGGTTTTTTTAAGCAAAAATGTACTGACGTGCACGAGTGTTTTAGTGTCAAAGGGTGCCAGTGCTGACGGTAGCGTCATGATCAGTTGGACATATGATGTGGCGGGTTTTATGGCGCCATTATACTATTATCCCGGTGGTACTTACCAGGCGGGCGACTCATTGGATATATACAGCTTCAGGGAGTATAAGCTTTTAGGACGCATTGCTCAGGTAGAGCAAACCTATCGGGTGGTAGGGAATATGAACGAGCATCAGGTGAGCATTGCCGAAACAACTTTTACAGGACGTGAAGAGCTCCACAATGGTGAGGGTGTTTTAGATTATGGCAATCTAATATACATTACCTTGCAGAGAGCGAGAACAGCACGGGAAGCAATTCGTATTATGGATGAACTGGTGCGTATTTATGGCTATATTGATACAGGGGAGTCTTTTTCTATAGCTGACAAAAATGAGGTATGGGTCATGGATTTTATCGGGAAAGGCATACATGGTGAGGGCGCTGTGTGGGTTGCTGCACGTGTGCCGGACGGCTATATTGCGGCCCATGCCAACCAGGCACGTATTAGGGAGGTGGATTGGAGTGATAAAGATAATTGGATGTGGTCTGAGGACGTGGTTGGCTTTGCCCGCTATATGGGTTGGTTCGACGGACCCCGCGAGGCATTCAGCTTTGTTGATGCTTATGCCCCTGTAAGGCCAACTTCCTTATTATTATGCGAAAGTCGTGTGTGGAGTATATACAGGAGAGCGGCTCCCTCTCAAAATTTTTCGTCCGATTATTGGCGTTCGGTAGAAGGAGCCGAACCTTACCCGTTGTTTATAAAACCTGATAAAAAAATCAGTGTAACGGATGTTATGGCTTTCCATCGCGATCACTTTCACGACACTCCTTATTACACCGGTGCAGGTTTTGCCGCCGGGCCTTACAATAACCCTTACCGTTGGCGTCCCGTTTTTTTTGAACTCCCTGACGACAGTATAAGATATGCGTGGGAGCGCCCTATTTCACAACCACAAACGGCTTTTTCTTTCATCAGCCAGTCACGAAACCGCTTCCCTGATGAAATCGGTCCTATTTGTTGGTATTCTGTTGACGACACCTATTCCAATGCGTGGATGCCTATTTACGTAAACCTCAATAAAGTTCCCCCTGCACTTAAAGAAGGTTCTCCTGTCGAATTTGACTGGGATGTAGCTTACTGGGTGTTTTCGCTGGTTAATAATTTTGCTTATGGACTTTACGATCAGGTAATTTCCGATATTTTAAAAGTCCAGCAAGACATAGAACAACGCGCTGTAGCGTTGATACCGGCTATCGACAAGGCGGCTCAGGCTCTTTATGAAAAGGATAAGGATATGCTGACAGACTACCTTACACTTTTTAGTGTTAACAATGTTGAAAAAACAACAGAAAGCTGGCGTGAACTGGCCAGGTATTTACTTGTTAAGTACAACGACAGGTATATCAGGGATGAGATGCGTATAGATGCATGGCCACGGGCCTTAGGTTATCCTGAAGAGTTTTTAAGAGAAGCGGTGGAAGAGAGACCGGGATACTATGATGTACGTTGGCGCTCTAAAAATGAGCATCAGCAATAAACCCGAATGAGCATAACAAATCAGAACTGTCAGGTAAAGCAAAAGGGCTATAATTTGTCAATTGAAACAATATCGTTTGTTATGGCATAAATGGTAAGGCCTGCCAAACTTTTTATAGATGTTTTTTGAGTGATGTTTTTGCGGTGGCTGATAACCGTATGTATGCTGATGTTAAGCTTATCGGCTATTTCTTTATTAGAAAGGCCGTTCACAAGCTCAACGAGAATGTCTTTTTCCCTTTCGCTAAGCATTTCATTATGTGCATTTCCGCCACATTGACAATCATCAGTTTTTATTTTTTGTACGATATGGGTTATTTCTTTGGTATTATTTGTTATTTGAATAATACTATCAAATGCGCTCAAAAGGTTGCTGTCGTAAAGGCTGTAAACCATCCCTACCCACACAGTGTCGTGCATCTCTTTCTTCAATGCGTTAAACATTTTTTTATTGGCCATGACGATGCCGGGGTTTAAAATAATGATTTTAAAACAGCATTTATTTTTGTAGGTGCTTAATTCATATAAAGAGTCAAATTTTAAAACGTTTAAATGGATGTCTTCTTTGAGTAAAATATTTGATAGACCTTCATAAATTATAGGCGAAGGTTCTAGGATGCCAATATATAAATTACAATCTTGCATTGTTGTCTTCAATTTCGGAAATAATAGGAATCAGCACGGCCTCTTCAATATGGTAGTGTATTTGCAAATCATATTCCAGGTCAAAAAGCTTTAAAATCAGTTTACGCCTTAAATTGCGATTATCTTCAAGAGGAATATGAACCAGCAAAAGATTTTTAAGCTCTTTAATTTTTGTTTCTATATCCGAATGATGCATACTGTATGTTTTAACCGAATATTCATGCTTGTTTCCGGAGCCGGAATGATTATCTGCCAAATCTAAAAAATAAGGGAAAGCTGTTTTATCCTCATAATCCAGGTGTTCGAGAACCTCTTTAAAATATTCTTCAAAAAAATTTACGATAAGCTTAACAGAAACACTTTTATTATTTTCGGCAAGCAAGTTAATAAGCTTTTGTATTTCGGGATACTTCTCTTCCTTGTAGTAAGTGTGGCTGTTTTTCAAAAAAGTGACAATAGTTTTTACGTCATGAGCTTTTAAGTTTAATTTCTTATCAATTGTAAAACCATTGTAAAGATTTGCAAAAGTGAGAAAAAGTTCTGTGCTGAGATTATGCGCCTTACAAACCTGAGCTATTGTTTTGTCGTAAACAATAAAGTCTAATCCGAAATGCTCCATCATCACAAGTAAATGAGGGTTTTCGAAAAATAAAGATGATAGCTTCATCTCAGGTTTTATATAAGTTTTTCTGATTAAATACATGATATTTTTTTCCCAAAAGTACAAAAAACAATTTTATTTAGAATAAATAAAAGAAATATATTTCCCAAATTGAAGGCACGTATAAGAAAAAGGCATTTGCATATTTCGTGTTTATTCAGTGTTCGTTGTTAACTATTCTTTGCTTAGCCTGTATAGCTCACAAAAAAAAGATGTATGAATCTGATTTCAGATCGGTTTAGCTACCTGGCAGCGGTTTTAGCACAGGCCGGTCGTCATGCCACTTGGTTTTCAAACTGTGATTGGGATATTAAACTTGCTAAACTTTCAAATAGCATTATCCTTTGTTTTTGAGTGTTGCCTGTGAGTTGGCGTGTTTTATTTAATTTTTCTTTCGGGATGGGAAAGAAGTTTAAATTTAATTGCAAGCTCTTTGGTAAAGCTTAGGATGAAGCCTTGGCAGGTGGGGTTTTAGCAAAGTGCTTGGACTTTTATTAAACACTAAATTATCTCCTGTTTTCCGGATAGGACACCCGCTTTATCAAAAGACATATTTTTTTATCAAAAAGCATATAATAAAAAGAATTGAGCTTATCAATTTACTTATATACAGTGTTTTAGAACTTAAAACTATATGCAAATTTTTACTGCGGAGTTACTGCGATTTTGACGGGACACCCATTTACAACCAAGCATGATCATATATGGCTATCTGTCAAAGTGTTACAGGTCAGTCAAAATTTATTATCCGGAAGTCAGGAGATGGAACGGAATAGCCGTATGTTTTCAGGAGTAGATACCATGTGTTATTTTTTTACCAGTCTTCAAATTCTCTTTGATTCATGGGAGTTTTTCTAATTTCACTGATATTGGTTAGAATTTTATTTAATGTGTCCTTGAACTCTTCATGGTCCACATACTCACCGAAAAAAATCTTATAAGTAAGTTCATCAAAATCATCATCCATAAGCCATTCTTTTATCAGAGCTTCAGCTTTGCTTAAATAATCATCATCGTCTTTGCATTCAGAAGCCAATACGCCAAATTGCAAAGTCAAATCATGATTGAATTTTTCCGCTTCTATTAAAATTCCATTATAAGTTGGGATTGATAAGTCGTCTGTGCCCATAATTATTTTTGATTTCATGTTTAAAATATTTCCCATGAGAGGATGCATTCATAAGCCCATCATAGATTTCTTTAGGAACATCAAAATACTGAAAAATGGCGCCATGATGAAATTCTATTTCAAGCGTTTGGCTTGCTGCATCATAACCCACAGAGGCAATATTTGATGACGCAATGGGAGTTCTCTCAATAATATTATTTTTTGAAGATGCTTCAATCCATTTAGTAACAAAATCGGCAGTTTTATATTTTTGATTTTTACTGGTTGGTTTATTTACAATTGTATATTGCAACCACCCAATTTCTGTAACAGGTTTTATATAATTATTGAAATTACGACTATTGTTATATTTATCAATATGCTTCAATATTTCATATCTGGTTTTTGGAGTTTCACAGAATATTAAGACTTTAACAAGTAACAAATCTTCTTTGTTGATATTTTGTTTTTTTTCTTTGGTTATTTCTTGGAAATCAACTGACCTAAGATAATGAGCAATTCTTTTTAACATGCTTATTATTTGAGAGTTATCTTTGGTCGGTTTCTGATTTGGCAATGACCTAAGATAAACAACAGCATCCTTTAAAGAGTTGAAATCCAGTTTCTTATCTGTGTCTCTTCTTTGTTCATTTTCCTGACCTAAGATAGAGTTTGTAAGAGGGTGAATGAATAAGGTACACAGAAAAAAAGAATTATTATCATCTGTTTCAAAAATTGGCGGCGGCGAACCGTTTTCTTCAAGACTTCCATATATTATCGGAAACCCTGTTGCTCTGCCTTCTGTAAGTTTTAGCTCCTTTAAAAAACCACCCAATTTTCTGTTTCTATATTCTCTTGCAACCACTCTTTCTTTTTTAAGTGCCTCTTTGTCAATTGGCGGCATAGGGCCCGGGAAACTCAAAAACTCTATCCTATCGGGCAAAACTTGAATTTCAACAGGATTGTCTCTTTCATAGCTTTTGTGATACACTGCATTAACCAATGCCTCTTCTATTGCCTCAAAAGGATAATTAACAAAACGAATGGCTTCTTCTTTTTGAGGAACTTTAAAAACATGCTCCTGTATGATATTTGTTCTAATAAAACTTAGCGCATCTTTTATCTGTTTTTGAATGGAACCCGTAAAAATTTTCTCATTATATTCTTTTCCTACTTTGCCTTTATGGATAACAATTTCAATTTTTTCTCCATGAAAAAATTTCTCAGGGCTGTCATTAAATAAAAGCAATCCTGCATTGGTTGGTCTAACAAGTTCAACGGGGCCTTTTGCAATTTTCATTTGCATACATAAATCAACAAAAGGAATTTTTATACTTTCATCATACAAGGAACTACCCACTTCCTTAAGATGTTCCTGTATTAATCGCAGACTTAAATCATCTAACTTGGCATATTGGTTTATTCTATCATCAAACGGGATACGTGCTGTTAATTCAAGTAGTCTTCTTTCTTCATCAGAGCCCGATTTTACTTTTATCGTCTCTGAGCCTCTTTTAATATAATAAGCCTTCTCGGATTTTTTTTGACTTAAACTTATAGGCGCTTGATATGGCTTATTATCGCCTGCTGGAGCCCAAACAATTAGAATGTTCTTCCCGTCTTTTATATAAGGCTGGCTCACAGGAATATAGTTAGGTGAGATTCTTTTTGACAGTTCAATGATTTTTTTTTGAATCACATCTATTAGATTTGAATCTATACCTATTGGTGGTAGCTTTGCTTTTCCATTTTCTTCTTCAACGCCAATAATAATGTAACCGCCATCCCAATTATTTATATCGTTTGCATAAGCACAAAGAGAATGAATAATACTTTCTGGGTTCCAACCTTTTTTTATCTCAATTCTATCCCATTCAATAGTATTGCCGTGTAGTAAATCTTCTATGTTTATTGGTAGTGCCACTATATCTTATGTTAATTTAAGTTTTAATTAAATCAGGTATTTATCGCTGTCAGAATGCTTATGTGTCCAAAGCCCTCTAAATTTCTCGCTCTTCTTTTAAACTAAACAATACATTTTTCAGCTTTTTGTTTTTTTTCAAATGCCACAGTTTATGAAGCATCATAAAAATGAGTATGCCAATAAAAGTCCAGACGGTATAAATAATATCAAAATAAACAATTTGGGCTGCATTTCTTTTGATAATAATGCCAATAAAAGCCCAGATTAAAACCAGCGAAAATCCAAAGTTGTTTTGTCTTTTAATCATAATTATGCCAAATGTAGCTGCCAAAGCAATAAGCAATGATGTCCACGCAGACTCTGAAATACCCCATCCACTGAAATTGACAGCAACTAAAAAAGCGGCTACATTAGCAATGGTAGCAACAGAAATCCAGCCGAGGTAAATAATGATGGGCAGTTTTACCACAATGTACTCAAAAACACCTGAAACAAACCTGTTTCGGATTTTCAGGTACATGTATAAAAGTGTTAATAAAATCAGCAAAATCAAAACCATAGAAATGAAAATCATTTCATAGTGCCAGGTAAAAATCCACAAAGTATTAAATATAAAGTTCAGGCTAAGGGCTATGCTTAAGTGTGTGCTAAAAGAAGCATGCCTGTATTTTACCGCAAATGCTGCAAGCAATTGGTAAATCACCATCAACAAGAGGAGCAAATATATCACACCCCATATGGCAAAAGTTATGCCGGCGGGGGCAAATAGTGTGGGGTAATTTGTTGAAACCTCAGCAGTACTCATGCCGTTTAAGGGAAGCATGTTAGCCAAAGCATTTACCACTATCATTGCGGCAAATAATACGAGTTTAGTGATGGCCGCAGTTTTTATGCTGTGATTATTAATAAGTCTGGTCATTTTCTATTTATTTATGAGGTGCATAATGCTTGTATTTCGTTCATGATAATTTGGTGTCTTTTGTCGCTTAAGTCTAACACATCCAGGTGTTTGGGGTTGCTGAGAATCTGCCTGCAGATAACCACGCCTTGTTCCAGCAATAGTTTTTTTTGTGGCTTTGTCAGCTTGGTAAGAGCCGTAACGGGGAATATTCTTTCTTTATCAATAATATGTTTGAGCCCTTTACCTTCGGGATAATTCCATGCAAGCATTTTAAGACCGCTGCATTTGCCATATTTTATAGCATCATCAGTAAAACGGGTATTGGTTACAACATAAGCTTCATAAGTTATGTCCTTGTTGGCGGGGTCTGCTTTGCGTTTTTTGATAATATCATCTACCCGTGAGCGAATATAAAGCGGAACTTTTACATTGGCCGTTTTACCCGGGTTGTGAAAAAACTTACACTCAACAAATACTTGAGTCTTATCAAAATCAGCAATAACATCAACTTCATGAGTCACACAATGGCCTTGAATAGTTTGACCAATTTTTGTCTCATAGCCCATAACCTGAAAAATTTGCCCAATGAAAAATTCAAAAGGATATCCGGTAGGGCCCAGCTCCATGATGGCTTTTTTGAGCTTGTAGCGCGCGGCCAACCTTTGTTGTTGTTGTTTAAGCAATCCAAATGCATGTGTGTATATTTTTTTGGTCGTGATGCCATCATAAATCCACGCATTGATGTCATTTACAATAGCATTGATCAGCTTGCTTTCTGCACCTGCATTTTTTAGCGACTGTATTAGCTTTTCGACATTAAAAGCTTCTGTCTCTCCGGATGCTTTTCTGATTAAGATATTATCTGTATTTGACATTATTGTTTTTGTGAATGATGCAGCTTAAATTAAATGTTTTTTTTATTTGCTTTGCATTGTAAAAGTAGTTTTTTTTTGATGGTTAAATGCAAAAAATCCAGTTTTTCGCCTGATGTTTTCTTTACCGGAAGTAACATGTTTTTTATTCTAATCGGGCACAGGAGTTTCGAAAGCAGCCAATGTGCTGATGTATAAGTACTTGAAAACAAAAAAATGTTTTCTAAAGCTTTTTGTTTTTAACTTGATAATCAAATTGATAAATCTTTTTTGATTACTTTTGTGAATAGGAGGTGAAAAAATCAGACTCAATTATAAGGGGCAAAGGGTCTTTGTTTGTATAAATAAATGTGAGGTTAAAGCTATTATTAAAAATTTGACTTTATGAAAAGGCAAATACTTTTATTTTTATTATCCTTTTTAATATTGAATGTTGCTTATACACAGTTACATAACGGAGATTTTGAGAATTGGTTTACTGTTGACACATATCAATTAGAGGAGTGGCAAAGCTTTGGGCGGGTGAGCCCGTACAGCCCCGGCAATGCGGGCGATTATGGTGTTCGTTTACAGTACGACACCATTAATATGCTTACTTCTTTTATTTTGCATGGAAGCTTTGTGGATGGCATTGGTTTTACGGGGGGTGTGCCTTTTGCTGCCCGCCCCGATTCTCTGGTAGGCTTTTTAAAAAGCTATAGCCCAAACCCCGGCGATATGGCTTTGATTCATTTGATATTTAAGAAAAATGGTGTTCACATATGCAGTGATTTTTTCTTGATTCCTCAAACACCAGATACGGTTAACTATCACAGATTAAGTTTCGGGATTACATACAACCATCCCACAGAAATACCCGACTCATTAATTATCCTTGTGACACACCCCAATCCATTTCAGGATACTATTGACGGTGGCTTTGTAATAGTTGACGACTTGCACTTTACGAATACGGCTTTGCCCATCCCCAACGGTGATTTTGAAAACTGGCAAACCACTTCCTACGATCAGGCTCAAAACTGGCTCTCATATAATTTTGCAGCCCATCACCATCCGCAATATCCTGTCAGGAGAACTACTGACGCCTACGGGGGCTCTTATGCTGCGAGAATACAAAACAGCTTAAGCGCTACAGATACCATACTCGGCCTGCTGTTATATTCCGAAACTTTAAAATGGGGGGAGGGTGCTCTCACAATGGATGAAAGGTACACATCCTTTAAAGGCTACTACAAATATGTACCGCAAAATGCAGATACTATGCAAATGTATCTTGTCATTTATAAGGCCGATACAGTAGTAGGTTTTGCACACAAATCTAACTATCAGCCCGTGCCTGCATATACCAAATTTGATATCCCTGTATATTACTTGCCAGGCTTTATGGGGCAACCCGACAGCGCCGTAGTTTTTATTAGCACCTATGGTGCAAAACCTTTGGGTAATTCGGTATTGTATATTGATGAGGTGACATTGGTGAAAAACAACAATATTCTTATCAACGAATTTATGGCTTCAAACTCCTTCACTGTTTTTGATTTTGCAGGAGATGCCGAAGACTGGATTGAATTGTATAACGCAGGTACATCACCGGTGCTGCTGCACAACTTCACACTGTCGGACGATAGCCTTGAACTGGATATGTGGCGCTTTCCGCCTGTAGTAATAGAACCGGATAGCTTTATGACAGTATTTGCTTCGGGAAAGGATTTGTTTTACCCTGAGCTACATACCAATTTCAGGATAAGTAGCTCCGGCGAACCACTCATACTAAGCTCACCTACCGGTCATATTTGTGACTTTTTGCAGCCTGTGGCACTGGAAAGTGACATCTCTTATGGCAGATACCCTGATGGGAGCACCGTTTTTAAGTATTTTACAGAGCCCACACCGGGCCAATCAAATAACACGTCGCAAGCTTTCAATGGCATCTCCTATGCCAAGCCCGCGTTTTCCGTTCACGGGGGCTTCTTTGAGGCTCCCTTCAACCTTGATATAAATATTAACCACCCCACGGCAGTTGTCAGATACTCCCTTGATGGCTCCGAGCCAAACACAGGACATCCGGTATTCTCTCAGCCGTTACTTATCGACAGCCGTATTGGCGACACCAACACCATTTCCATGATTTCGGAAACATCCTTAAATTTTTTACCTCCTGCCGGAGAAGTTTTTAAATCGAATGTGGTCAGAGCCAAAGCTTTTATCCCCGACTCCGTAACCGTAAAAACCGAAACGCATACCTACTTTGTTGACACAGGTATTTTTTCAAGATACAACACCCCTGTCCTTTCTCTGGTTACTGACAACGACAACTTATTTGACAGCACCATAGGCATTTATGTATTGGGCGATAAATACTACGAGTGGCAACAGCAAAACCCTAATGATTCTCTTACATTATGGCAGCCGGCTAATTATTTAGGCCGTGGAGGCGCATGGGAACGCCCCGTTCACTTAGAGTATTTTGAAAACACAGGCGTAACAGGACTGAGGCAAGATGCAGGCCTGCGGATACATGGCGGTGCCTCGCGCACTTTTAATCAAAAATCATTACGCGTGTACGCCCGTGATAAATACGGTCCGGCGCCTTTTAGCTACCCTGTTTTTGACGGGCATACAAAAAGGGTATCTGATTTACCGCTGGAAAAATTCGACAGGCTTATGCTTCGCGCTTCCGGCAACGACTGGGGCAATACTTTCTTTAGAGACGGTTTGATGCACAGCCTGATAGCACACACCAAGTTAGATGTTATGGCATTTCAGTCTGCCGTTGTGTTCTTAAACGGTGAATACTGGGGTTTTCACAATATCAGAGAAAGAATGGATAAATATTATATCAGCCGCCACTATAACATAGATGCCGATGATGTTGCCATTTTAGAAGGTCATGGAAGCATCAACACCGGCTACATCTCTGACCAGATGCATTATTATGGGCTGCATCATTACGTTGACAGCAATGACATGAGTCAAAACACACATTATGAATATGTTAAAACGCTTATGGATGTTGAAAACTTTATGCTTTATCAGGCCGTTCAAATATACTACCGTAATACCGACTGGCCGGGAAACAACATTAAATTTTGGTGCAAAAGAACCGACAACTTTGTCCCTCATGCCCCTTATGGTAAAGACGGCAGGTGGCGCTGGCTTTTTTATGATTTGGACTTTGGCTTTGGACTCATAGAAGGCCTAAATGCCCACCTTCATAATACCTTAGAGTATGCCTGCGAGGCCGGCAATACAGAATGGGCAAACCCCGACTGGTCAACGCTCTTATTCAGAAACCTGCTTGAAAATATTAACTTTCGCAATGGTTTTATAAATACTATGGCCGACCATATAAATACCAGCTTTTTGCCACACCGAATGCTAGATGTAATAGATTCGTTGAAGTATATCTATGCCCCGGGCATGCAAGAACATATAGACAGATGGCGTTTGCCCCTTAACTTAGGACATTGGAACCAGCACATCAATATTTTACAATATTTTGCTTTAAACCGCTCTGCTTCTGTCTCTCAGCATATCATGGACAAATGGCAGATAAGCGGCACTTATAATCTCACACTGGATGTGAACAACCCTCAACAGGGCTCTGTAAAAATCAACTCTATTCTTATTGATGATAACACCAAAGGTATTATGGGTTCGCCATACCCATGGACCGGAAAATACTTTAATGATATCCCTGTCAGCCTACAAGCCATACCTAAACCCGGCTATAAATTTGTTGAATGGTTAGAGACAGGCAATACACAAGCTTATATCACACTAAACCTTAGCCAGGCGGCAACTTTTACAGCCTTATTTGAAGAAGATACGGCGGCCTCCTATATGTCGCTATACATAAATGAATTTATGGCTTCTAACAGCACAATCATAGCTGATGCTTATGGGGAATATGACGACTGGATAGAAATATATAATGCGTCAGCTGATACGGTTGACATTGGCGGCTTTTATATAACAGACAAATTAGATAATCCTACAAGGCACTTAATACCCATAGGCTTCGAAGACACCAAAATACCACCTCAGGGCTTTTTGCTCCTTTGGGCTGATGGAACTCCCGAACAGGACGTGCTTCACACCAACTTCAAATTATCTGCTTCGGGTGAAGCCATAGGGCTTTTTGCCCCGGATGGCACTACGGTTATTGACACATTGACTTTCGGGCAACAAATCACTGATATTTCCTTCGGTCGCTACCCCGACGGCAGCCCTAATATAATACTGTTCAATATACCAACGCCGGGTGCCTCTAATGTAATCAGCAGCACCGAAGATATCTCAGACACTGGTAATACCATATCTCTTTTCCCAAATCCCGTTTCTAATACGCTGTATGTAAGCCAAAAGGCAGAAAAAATTAAGGTTTACAACACCTTAGGGCAACTGGTACTGAATGACTATAACAAAAACAGCATTGACGTGTCGGGACTGCCCCAGGGTATTTATTTTGTAAGAATTAATAAAACTTTTGTAGGGAAAATTGCAGTTCAGTAAAACGGCTTCCCATTCAATAAAACTAAAAAACCGCCTGAAAGAGATTGAGTTTAATGAATAGTATTGTTTAATAGATTATACATCTTTTTTGATTATTTTTGTTGCCACCGTATTATTCTAAAAATAAAACAAACCTCATATTATGGCAACAAGTGACACAAGGTATGCTGCTAGCAAATGGTATAAGAAAATGAAAATTCGCTGGCTTTTTAACACCTCTACATTCATAGGCAATTTTGTAATAGCATTAATTTTGACCTATTTTTTTAGCAGACTCAATTATGGTATAGCCATTGATTATGTGTTTTTTGTTGGTGTGTTAGCTGTAGGCTTATGGATAACTGAAGCGATACCCCCATTTGCTGTAGGTATATTGATTATAATGCTATTAATATTTGGCTTTGGCACCGATTATGTTGTCCCCGAAACAGCGCCGGTTGACATATATGTTGACACCTGGACAAGCAATGTCATTTGGTTGCTTTTGGGAGGCTTTTTTCTAGCGCAGGGGATGAAAGAGGTCGAACTGGACCGCTGGCTTTTTAGGTTTACCATCAGACGTTTTGGCTCAGAACCTAAACAATTACTTATGGGGCTCATGTTTGTTACGGCCCTGGCAAGTATGGTCATGTCCAATACAGCAACCACAGCCATGATGATCTCTTCAATATTACCCTTAATTCATGTTATGGGTAAAAAAGCAAATTATTCAAAGGCACTTCTTATTGGTATCCCCGCAGCAGCTTCTGTAGGGGGTATAGGTACCATTATTGGCAGCACGCCTAATGCCATTGCTGTGGGCGCACTTAATGAAATGGGGCTGACCATTACTTTTATTGATTGGATGGTGGTTGGTTTTCCTACAGGCCTTTTATTGGTCTATGTATTTTACAGATACCTGACCTATAAATTAAAATTTGACAAGGACGCTGTGGATTTGTCAAAAATACCTGAAAGCGACATCAAAGTATCGCCTTTTAAAAGAAAAGCTGTTATAACGACATTAGTGGCTACTATTTCCTTGTGGATGACAGAACCATTGCATGGCATTCCTGTGGCAGCCACATCTGCCGTCCCGATATTACTGCTAACGCTTACACAGGTAATTAATGCCGAACAGGTCAGAGCACTCCCATGGGATACGCTTATGCTCGTTGCCGGTGGCTTGGCTTTGGGTATAGCACTGGTAGATGTAGGCTTGGCAAAAATTATTATGAGTCAAATAAACAACTTGCCGGTGGCTGTCGTTGTTGTTGCTGTTCTTTTTAGCTTGGTTGGTGTCCTTTTGTCAAATGTGATGAGCAACACGGCAGCATCTTCTATTCTTATCCCGCTGGCTGTTTCTTTATCTGCTCCTTTTGGAGTTGCTGTACCTGTTATTGTGGCCATAACTTGCTCGAGTTCTTTACTTCTGCCTGTATCCACACCTCCGAATGCCATAGCCTATGCAACGGGAATGCTGGAACAAAAAGATTTTAGAATGGGTGGCGTATTTTTCATTATTGTGGCTCCCCTGGCAGCATTCGTGTCTGTTATGCTTTGGGTTCTTCTATACATATAATAAAGCAGCAACGAATTCCTTAATGCATAATGGAGGCATAAGATGCATTTGCAAAAAAAACCCTCCATCCGGAGGGCTTTTGGGGTGGATGATGGGATTCGAACCCACGACCCCCAGAACCACAATCTGGTGCTCTAACCTGCTGAGCTACAACCACCATTTTAAAGTCTTGCAAAAGTAATATTTTTTTTAATATGAATAAAAAAAATCAACTTTTAAATTTTAATCCTTAAATCCGCAAGTATTTTGATAACAAGTCGGCATGAAATACGCTTCAGCCCTTCGTTACGCAAACCCTTACGGATTTAAGTTTAATCAACAGCGTTTTTATCTGTCAAAAAAATCCGCATTTCGCATTCTGCTGCTATATTATCATTGCAAAAGGATTGACCTTTGATAACAGTAAATCCCATAATTTCACTTACCACTTCAACGGTTGTAGTTAATACGTTATCAACAGCAGGGAGGTAGTGTATGTGAAGATTTTTTATGGCACCTATATAGCCAATAAGAGGTTTTTGGCCACCGCTTTTTACCATAAAACCCATGCGTGCAGCTGCTGTTTGTGCAATGTTTTCTATGAGTCCCGGCTCTTGAAATTGATTGTTTTCGCAGAAAATATTTTCTGCTTTTATCACAAATTCGGATACCGTTTTAACATTATCACAATATTTTAGTTTGTCAACCATGACAACCGGTGGTCTTTGTGGTATTAGGTCAAGGATATTATAATGTTCCATGTTTCTTATTGTATTAAAAATTCCCAGAGCGGACCTTTTTTATTGCGTGCTCTCATTTTTTGCATGATGGCCGTAAGATCGTCTTCGGGAAAAATCCATCTTTTGCCTGTTTCTTTTGCTTTGGCTTTAAATAATGAAGTGTCCACCTTGTCGGATATATAATAGGTGGGACGGAGTAGATCATCGGCAGCGTTTATTTTGCCTTCATTCAGGGCAATTTCATGCAGTTTGGTGCCGGGATATATCCGCAATCCAATAAAAGGGAAAAAAACAGTTTTCTCTAACAAACGTGCATTATTAAAAGTTTCATTTATCGTAGCTTCTGTTTCACCATAGCCTGCCAAAATCAAAAAGTGTGCATAATCGATACCCAGGCGGGCACAAATGTCGGAAATATGCATAATATCTGACACCTTAAATGGTTTATTGTAGTTTTTCAGCATAGACTCAGACAGCGTATCTGTGCCAAATTCAATATGTTTTAAGCCGGCTTTTTGCATGTAACTTAACAATTTTTCATCAATATTGCAGAAGTTGAAATAAGCACCCCATTGTATGTCAAGTTTTTTTCTGATGATTATGTCGGCCAATTCGTAATTAAATGCATTATCAATATTGAAAATGGAATCGGTAAAGAAAATGTAATTTATGCCCCTGTTGCGCGATAAGTCCTCTAAGGTATCGGCAATTACAGATGCATTAAGCGTTCTTACTTTATGCCCCTCAATAATTGGGTAGGTGCAATATATACATTTAAACGGGCAACCTCTTTTGGTTTGCACATTAAGCATGCCGCTATGTTGCCAGTAGTAATCCAATATTTTGTCGTCAAAGCACACATCAATACTTTTGAGGCTTTGTTCATTTTTGTTAAAAAACAGTTGACCGTTATGGCGGTACACCAAATTACTTATCTGGCTATAGTCATTATTGCTTTCCAGAGCTTGCAGAAGCTCGCAGAAGCGGGCTTCCCCTTCGCCATATATGCCATAATCGGGCTTGATAAACTCATACATCTGCTTCGGGTATATCGAATACCCCGAGCCTCCTGCAATAACAACGGCATCTGAATATTTTCTGATGTATTCAACAATTTTTTTATAATGATTTATAAAGCTTTGCTGAACAGTGATGTTAACATCATCAACATTTCTTATTGACAAGCCCACATAGTCCGGTTGATAAGTCTTGAGAATATTTTCATAATCCGCAAAATCATGAAGGATGAAATCGAATATTTTCACATCCATATCCTTCAAGTGCTTTTCCAAATAAGTGTGTAAATATGAGACCCCTAGTGGGTAAACAGGGTAGGGGCTTTTCATCTGGTTGGCTGATACGAGGAGCAGTTTCTTCATCGCTGATATTTTTTTTCCCAAAAATAATAAAAATTAAACCACTGGTGTGGATAGTTCATAATAACATTTTCGAGCGCCTTAATGTAATCCTTAATAATTTGCTCTTGATGTGCAGTTTTCGTGCGCAGGTTAATTTTTTCTGTATAATAGTACTTGGCAGGTGTAGCTAAAAAACGATAAGCAAAAGTGCTTTTTTTAACAGCAAATACATATGATACAGGAACTTTATACTTTTGGGCCAGATAGAAAGGGCCTGTCGGAAATGCTGCTTGGTTTCCCATGAATGTCATGGCGATAGTTTTACTGCCACTAACAAACCTGTCGCCATGTAAGCATAAAAACTCTTTGTTTTCAAAGACCTTTTTTATTTCATAAATATGGGACATGTCTTCTTTAATAGTAATAATATGTGCTGTAATATCTTTGTAAACGCCTGACAGGTATTTTTTTATGTTTTGATGTTCGGCTTCATACATAAGTATGTGCACTTTCGTATTTATTCTTTTAAGAAGATAACCGGCTATTTCGAAACTGCCTACATGAGCACTTACAAGCATACCGCCTGTTTTTTCGTTTACCATTTTTACCAAATGTTCTTCACCGTCGAAATAAAAATTAAGTTTATTATCAACGCCACTCATTACAGCAATTTTGTCAATGAGTGTTTGTCCAAAAATGAAGAAATTTTTGTAAACACTCAAACAGCTCCTGAAAAAATTAAACTTTTGAATGCTGCGAAAATAGCAGTATGATGCTTTGACAGATTTTATCGAAGTTAGGAGGTAATAGAATACAACAAAAAAAAGCAGGAAGTAGGCAAAAGCAATTCCCGTATGTTTGATTAAAAAAACAAATACCTTGTAGCCGGCAATGCCACCTCTTGTTTTACCACTCCATGAAGACATGTATATGGCTTTTTACTTATTCTTTTGTAAATAGTTGTAAATGAAGTCGTAAAGGTCGTTCAGCGTTCTTACATTGCCCATCTCTTCGCCTTTCAGCTTAAAACCAAACTCCTCTTCAACGATTACAGCAATATCAACAAAATCCAAACTTTCAAGTTCCAGATCGTCTTGCAGATGAGCATCTGGTTTTACTTTGGAAGCTTCTATTTCAAACTCCTCAATCAGAAAGTTATCTATAATTTTTATAATTTCTTCTTTTTGCATCAGAAAGTCTTTTAAAATGCAAAGGTACAAATTATTTTTTTAATGGACCAATAAGCAAAGAAGAATTTGTGCCACCGAAACCAAAGGAATTGGATAAAAAGTTTCCAAATTTTTTGTCAACGCGTTCTCTTGGGATATTCAATTTGGCCGAAAATTCATCCGGCTCTTCCAGATTGATGTTTGGGGCAATAAATCCATTTTGCATCATAATAAGCGAATAAATGACTTCACTGGCTCCTGCCATCCACATTTCATGGCCTGTCATCGATTTTGTTGAGGCGACATAAGGTTTGGATTGAGCAAAAATATTATCTATTGCTTTTGCTTCGTTAGCATCGCCCAAAGGAGTTGATGTAGCGTGAGCATTAATATAATCAATGTCTTTCGGTGCTGTTTCTGCTTGCTGTAAAGCCATGCTAATAGCTTTTGTAGGTCCTGCTACGTCGGGGACAGATATATGGTTGCCGTCAGAAGAAAAACCATAGCCAAATATTTCTGCAATAATTGGGGCGCCTCTTTTTACAGCAGACTCATAGCTTTCCAGAATTAAAGTGGCTGCACCTCCGCTCGGCACAAGACCATCTCTGCTTTTATCAAAAGGGCGTGAAGCCTTGTGAGGCTCCGACTCTCTGGTCGAAAAGGCGGCTAAGGCATCAAAACTGGCCACGCAGTATAAATTAATCTCCTGAGAACCCCCACAAATGATACGATCCTGGTACCCATGCTTTATTAATAAATAGCTGTTGCCAATGGCATGAGAACCACTGGCACATGCACCACTTAAGGTGAAGTTGACGCCTTTGAGTTTTAAAATTACCGAAAGATTCATTGAGACGGACGAGTTCATCGATTGAAAGACGGCTCCGGAACCTGCAAATGTGGTGTCTCTTTTTTCTCTGATTATATCTACGGTTTTTATAACTGCCGGGGTAGAACTATCGTTACCAAATATAATTCCCATAGGATTATTGTCAATAAAATCCTGATCGATACCTGCATTTTTTAATGCTTCTATGGTTGACATATAAGCATATTCACCATGTTCCGGCATGTTTACCCGCGATCGGCGGTCAAGAAGTTTTTTAAGGTCTGGGCGTTCCACAAAACCCGTCAGGCCCGAACGGTAACCAAACTTTTTACGATCACTGTCTAATATAATACCGGAACGCCCATTATAAAGGGCGTCCGTAACCTCTTCTATGCCTTTTCCTATAGTTGAATATATGCCTATGCCTGTTATGACTACTCTGTTCATTTTAATGCTTTTATTGTTTTTTTTCAATGTACATTTAATACGATGCAAAATTAATTATTTTTCACTTAATAAGAATGAATTGACCGTAGTTTGGCCATTTCTTTTTTTGAAGTGTTTGGAAAAAAAGAAAATAAAGCAGTATTGGCAGATGTCTCCTCCGAATTTATCGGACAAACAATCTATTCTTTTTATTGAAAACACAGTTTATGGATGCAAATAAGGACGACGCCGGGGAATGAGAAACAGGAAGAGAGCGTTTGAGTTTGAGCAAGAGGGTTTGGAAGAGGGTGTGAGAGGAGGTTCTTGATTTCTATGATAAATCCAAATTTATTTGATATTTTTTTTGGTTTTTTATAACTGCATAAACCCGATGAATTATTTTATTTCTAACAGCATTTAGAACACTCATTTTGTTTTTTCCTTCG
>PXBB01000152.1 GCA_003565735.1 Bacteroidales bacterium | reverse complement strand
TTACCGGGATCGGCAAATTAACAAGTCGTGAAAAAGCTTGTTGCCCCTTCAGCGAGAAAGCGCGGGCTGCTTCACCATCCATGTGCTGCATCTCAGCAATGTCGGCACCGGCCACAAAGGCCTTGCCCTCGCCGGTAATGACCAATGCCTTGGTTTCATTGCCGGGCGACTCCAATGCGTCGACCATTTCATTGAACGCATCAAAAAACCTGCTGTTCAATGCATTTAATGCCTCCGGCCTGGATATGGTGCATACCAGGCAGTTGTTTTCGGTACGAAATTTCAATATGGCATTCATTGTTTTTCGGTTTTTATGTTTTTGTAATGGTTATGAATTCATGGTTTGGGTTTATAGTTCGGGCGAAAAATATTTCGCCCCTACCAATCAACAAATCAACAAATCAACAAATCAACCCTTCACCCCTTCGCTATGGCACGTGAAATGATCAGCTTCTGTATTTCCGAGGTGCCTTCGTAGATTTGTGTCAGCTTGGCCTCGCGCATCAGCCTTTCTACGTGATATTCTTTTACGTAACCATAGCCACCGTGAATCTGGACCGCTTCGGTGGTGGTTTTCATGGCTACATCGGTTGCCATCAGCTTGGCCATTGCACTTTCGGTACCGTGAGGTTTGCCCTGGTCTTTGAGCCAGGCAGCCTTTAGAACCATCATTCGGGCTGCCTCAATCTCGGTGGCCATGTCGGCAAGTTTGAAAGCGATCGCCTGGTGGTTGATGATCTCCGTGCCAAAGGCTTTACGCTCCTTGGCATATTTGACCGATAGTTCATAAGCACCGGCAGCGATGCCCAATGCCTGTGCTGCGATGCCAATACGGCCCCCTTCCAGCAACTTCATGGCGAAACGAAAACCAAAACCGTCGTCACCTATGCGGTTTTCCTTCGGAACAACCACATCATTAAACATCACCGAATGGGTATCGGAGCTGCGCATCCCCATTTTGTCTTCATGCGGACCGATGCTGATTCCCGGTGTGTCTTTTTCCACGATGAATGCATTGATCCCCTTGTGCCCTTTCTCAGGCCAGGTTTGCGCCATCACCAGGTAAATGCTTCCGGATTGTGCGCTTGTGATCCAGTTCTTTACCCCGTTGAGCAGATAGTGATCCCCCTTGTCTACGGCCGTGGTTTTCTGAAAAGAGGCATCCGATCCGGCGTCCGGTTCGCTGAGCAGAAAGGCGCCGATTTTGCTGCCATCGGCAAGTGAAGGGAGGTGCTTTTGCTTTTGCGCATCATTTCCATAGGTTTGAATGCCATAGGACGTAAGGGAATTATGCACCGCCATGATCACGGCAAGGGATGAATCAATTTTCGAAGTTTCTTCCAATGCCAGTACATATGAGATGTTGTCTGTGTTAACTCCTCCATATTCCGGCTTGATCATCATGCCGAAAAAGCCGAGCTCTGCGACATTCCTGACATGTTCAGCAGGGTATATTGCTTTCGCATCTCGCTCAAGAACATCTTTCAGGAGGTTTCTTTTGGCATAATCGCGGGCTGTTTCCCGAATGAGTTGCTGCTCTTCAGTATAGGCAAAGTTCATTTTTTGTCGTTTAATGTTTGTTTTGATGCATTTTTCTGTTAATTATTACGCCAAAAAGATGACATAAAGCGTCTGCCGTCTATTTTTCGGATTCCATCTGCGCCTTGCCTGTTTTCAGCTGGCTGAAAAAATACCGATCCAGCAGTTCCTCCTGAAGGCCGCTGCGCTCTGCCCTTCTTGCAGCCCGCTTAAACAGCGGGTTCATGATGTTCAGGAGTCCTGGAGCCAATCTGCCATAGTATGGCAATAAGGACAGCAATTGAGCCGATGATAATGAGGGTTTTCTTCATGGGTTTATAGTGGCTTTTGAATTTTAAAGAGTAGAATTTTAACAATCGTTTAAACAAAGATGTGATGCAATGGTTCAATCTGGTAAATAATAATTCTTTAGAACACTTTCACCCTTATGCTTGTTATAATGTGTGGTATAATACATTCTTGATGTTTTGAAATGCATCATCCCTATTTATAAAAATCAAAAAATGAAATGATATGAAACGCCCATGTCGAAGATCCCGGTCATTCGGGAATAATGGGTTTTTGACACACAGGGGGATGATTTTCGATTGCCGATTGACAATTGAATAGAAGCTCGAAGGGTTCGCGGCATTAAACGGAACGCCCTGAAAAGGGCAATTTAATCAGCCCAGTGGCAACGCCCTGGGGTAAGCTGTATGAGAAACCAGAGGTGATCTTGGCCGGACTTACTTTTGGCGGATGGGCCAACGACAGGAGGATAGCCAATAAGATAGAGCAGTGGTCAAATTACCTTGAAGAGCAAGGAATCAGCCATACCGGACAATTTCAGTTTTTTGGTTACAGTTCACCCTACCAGATGATCAACCGCCGCAACGACATTGTAGTGCAGGTTGAGGGATGGAAATGAGCAGTGGGACGTGGCAGAATCGAACTGCCGACCTCATGCCTGTCAAGCATGCGCTCTAAACCAACTGAGCTAACGCCCCATTCCATTATCAGGACTGCAAAAATAAAAAAATAATTGATTATGGAAAGTATTTTTATGACCTTGTGTTGTAACAGGTACTTTCTTTCGGATAATTATGCACAAAAGAGCTCTTTTAATGTTCTGTATGATTATCAGTGACATAATTATTTTTTGTAATTTCGAAAATCAAACCAAAACACGCCTCAACTCACCAACCTATGTCCCTAAACGAAAAATTCGTCACCACCCTCTTCGATGCCATGATGCAGGCCAAACCCTCGCTGGCCAAACACCTGCCGGATGCCGGCAACGACCTGCTCGACGATGAAATTGACCACCGCGAGCTATCAAGTATCATCACCAAGGAGTTTCCCTGGCCAGTGGGCGTTGAGCTGCGCCGCCTGCTTTCAGGTAACATGGACGAGCTCAGCCGCGGCCGCCTCGACCAGCTGCTGAAAACCTACGAACGGACCCTGCAGTTCCTCGCCTTCC
>PXBB01000125.1 GCA_003565735.1 Bacteroidales bacterium | reverse complement strand
TTTAGAAAATCCTGATAAAGACTGGCAAAAAACAATTAATTTTGAAGAACAATACACCTTGTTTTGAGGGGGCTTACTTTTGAAAAATGGACTTATTGAAAATTAATTTTACTGATTATCAATTAGTTGAAAATCTAAATGCCGTGTTTTAAATTTTTATCGGACATTGATGATTTGTTTTTGATAATTCATATTATTTTTTTAAAAAAAAGGAGGTTAAATCATGTCACATTTTAAAAGTATTTACTTAGTTATCGTATTTATGGCAGCACTTTTTTTGATGTCTTGCGCTGATGTAAAAAATTTGCACGACTTGGATAACACCATTGAAGATGCTGTAGCTTTGAAATTTGATGAAGTGGTTGAAATAAAAATTAAGCCTGTTGGCAATAGAAATTGGTTTAAAGTAGATGTTCCTGAAAAAGGATATGTTAGACTAAGTGCACAAAATGTGCCCGATAATATAGATCTATCCAGTTATTTTGCCATTTACGAAGAATGGGAGGGCGATAAAATAAACCGTATTTCCGACCATTTGTCTTTTCCTGCAATAATAAAAGCAGAAGAGGGCTCCTATCATTTTCTGGTTAGAGACAGGTGGGATAATGCGGAGTCGGATGAAATAATTTCACTGAAAGCTGAATTTCTTAAGGAGTTTGATCCCACGGGCAGAAATGACACCCCTGAGCAAGCTAAAGATATTACCGTTGAGAGTGAATTTCAAATGGCTGTTTTTCCCAAAGGCGACAGGAACTGGTTTAAATTCGAGGTTGATACAGCAGGAATTGTCCAGGTGATGAGCAGAAATCCGGGTGATATTGAACTTGAATTACGATTTTATGAGTTTGATGAATGGGCAACGCCAAATGTAAAAAGTATTACCGGCAGACTTTCCGTACCCGGTGCTTTGGCAGTACACGAGCCCGGCGTTTACTATATGCGACTGAAAGACCGCTGGGACAATAATTACTCTGAGGAACTGATAGACATAAAGCTCAATTTTGTAAAGCAGTTTGATGTTTATGAACCCAACGATCATTTTTCACAAGCAGCAGAAGTTTATAGTGGGGATACTCTTAGCATAGCTATATTCCCAAAAGCTGATGTTGATTATTTTAAAATAACACCACAAAGCGATGGCAAATTGTTAATTAGAACCGGTGGCAATACAGGCAGTCTTGACTTGGTGTCGAGGCTCTTTGTGGCGGCAGCTGACAAACCCTCAGAACTTGAACGTAAGTCACGTATTAAGGCTCTTCCATGCGAGTTTGAGGTAAAAGGTGGTCAGGAGTACTTCTTTTATATCAAAGACAGGTACGACAACAATGCGCATAAAGAGCTTTTCGAAATCAGTATTGAACTGCTATAACGAAATGTTTTTATTGCCGGGCATTTTGCATAAAATTTTCTATTGCATCAACTGTTCTGGGCACTTTTTCTGATAAATTTAAGCAGCCGCTTTCTGTTATCAATATAACATCTTCTATTCTTACGCCAATACCCTCATATTTTTTGTAAACGGGGCCAACATCTTTTACAAATTTTTCTAATTCTTCTTTTGTTGCCAGATGGCCAAACATCTCATGAATGCCGTCCAATAATCCTTCCATGAAATAAAGCCCGGGTTCAAGGCTCATAATCATACCTGGTTTCATTTTCCGCCCTCTCCAGTTCTTGTTGAGTATGTATTTATCTCTATTGCTTAAGTCGTAGCCATAGTCGCCAACATCATGTGTTTGCAAGCCTATGTAATGGTTAACCCTATGTTGAAGATAAAATCTTTTTTGCCACCATGAAGCAGTATCTGTTATCAGTCCCAACTCATACAGACCTTCTGTTAAGACATCCATGGCTCTATGGTGACAGTCGAGCATTTTATGATCCGGGCTCATCAACTTTATGGCTTCACTGTGAGCTTTTAGTACCAGTTCGTAAATGGTACGTTGTTCGGGACTGAAAGTGCCGTTTGCCGGGATGGTACGGGTGATATCCGATGCATAGCCAGTTGGGCTTTTTGCACCAATATCTATCAGAACCAAATCACCATCCTGTATAGTCCTTTGCATAGGTGTATGGTGAAGAAGGCAGGCATTGGGACCGCTACCTACTATAGATGGAAAAGCTCTGTTCATGCCATTGCGCCGGAAAACATATTCGATATAGGCTTGAATATCAGTTTCATTAAGCCCGGGTCTTATAATCTGCATGACATATTTGTGAGCTCTTACTGTCGCATCTACAGCCAGTTTAACCTGTTGCGTTTCCCATTGACATTTGAACACACGAGCTTCATGTATATAAGGGCTTATATCATTAAGTGCTAAAGAATTTTGGGCAGCATATTTTTTAATCAAAGGTCTAATAAAAGTGTCATCAGCGTGAATAAATAAATGTTTCTTCTTTTTTAAAAGCTCCGGCAGCATTTCTTCAAATGTGCTTAAGGCGTAAGCCGTATCGGCTCCAAATTTTTCTATGGCTCCTTTTATGCCATAAACTTCTCCAGTCCACATAACTGTATAAATTTCCCATGGTGTTACAAAAAGTCGGAAAGGCTTATTCGAATTCGGCATAAATACAGCAATACCATCTTTTTCGTCAAAGCCTGTAAAATATCTAAAGTCGGGGAATGTTTGTGTCGAGAGCATAATAATATCAGCGCCGGTAGCTTTGGCCATATGACGACGTCTTTGTTCAAAAACATTTTTGTCCAGATCAGAGACAGTATCTTTTACTAAATATTTCGCAGGAAATTCTTCTGCTTGATAAAGTGTTTTGTTCATTGATGTGTTTATTAAATAAAAACCCAGTGCTGTTTGGCCTGCAACTATTATAAGAAGTACGATAATGATATTTTGCTTCATAAGAAATATTTTTTTACAAAAGTAAACGACCACCGTCAGAGACGGTGGCTTTAAGAAATACAACCCTCTAAAAGAGGGTAAAATCTTTGCGGTCTGACTCATTTTTCTTTTCTTCTGCTTCCTGATATTTCACATACCT
>PXBB01000124.1 GCA_003565735.1 Bacteroidales bacterium | reverse complement strand
TATGTACAAGTTTTTGGGCATAGAATATTATTTCACAAAAGTAATATCAAAGTAAAGCATAACATTGTAGGAAAAGGACTAATATAATGTAGGATTTTTCCTATATACATGTAGGAATCTTCCTACATGTATGCGTAAATTGATCGAATATCGAAAGATATAGCAACTTTTTTATAGTTATGTATTAATTTATTAAGCTACAAATAAATGATTTTAAATTTAAAAAATAATAAATATTCTTTACTTGTAGTCACAATTTTAATACATTTTGTAAGCCCATTAAAGATTTCTTTTAACGACGACCCATACGTGGTAATTAAAAATTTTACGAGATTTCAAGCAAGTCCGTTTTTGGATTTGTAATGCGCATTTTCTCAAGAGGATTTCTAAATCATTAACACTCATTTGATGTGGATGGAGAATATCTGCGGGAATCATTTTGAAAAGAAATTTCAGCATACGATAATTGTGTGTGTCGCATGATATTATCATTTGGCCATTATCCTTCATGGCTTTCGACAAATTTACAAGACATGTCTTTATATCAGCAACATGATTGATGGCGTTCAGGCAAAATACGGTGTCGTACTTCTTGCTTGTATTTATAGACTCTATTTGTTTTTTAGTAAAGTTTACATAAGGGTACATCTCAGGTGAAAAATGGGGTAGTTTTTTTTCATACGCCTGCACAAGTGGGTCAATAGCATCTACATGATGGCTGTTTAAAATCATAAAAATGCCGCTGGGTCCACAACCTGCATCAAGTATTGTTTGAGAATCTTGTGCTTTCGATGACCATACATCAGAAATATGACTAAGAAAAAAATGCCAGTATTCCTTTTTTTGAGAAAAATACGCTTCCTGATTTTTTTTATAAAGAAAATGTCTCCACCAAATTAATTCAAAAAACTGAGAAAGCCGCCAACGTTTTTTTACAATCATTTTTTAGGAATATTCAGGAAAAGCTAAAAACATTGATAGTGTTTACTATGTATAAAAAATTACCCGACTTCTGCTTTCCATTATAGGTTAATTATTGGTTATAACTGGCTATTTAAAGCGAAGAGCCGGATAATTTGCATTTATGTGAATCTAACCCCAAGTTTATTGTTTTTAAAAAAGTGCATATTAAAAGGTATCTTTTGGTCTGCACAAAACATAACTCAGAGAGGCAGATTAAAATTCATATATTTTTAGAGTGCGCCACTAATAAGAAATGTTGCAGCAAAAGCAACAATCGCATAAAGTTCCGGGAATACGGCAAGGATAATGGTGTTTCCAAAAACATTATGCCCTGATCCTATGGCTGCAATACCATTGGCACAAACCATTCCCTGGCGGATACCGGACAACAGACCAACAATACCCAGGGCAATACCGGCGCCCAAAATAGCAGCTCCCTGTGTCATGGTAATACCATCTACAAGATAAGGAGCCAGAATGAAGTAGCCCATAAATCCATAAAGTCCTTGCGTTCCGGGTAATGCACTAAGTACAAGGTAGCTACCAAAAGCTTCGTCGTTTTTCTTTAAAGCACCAACGGAGGCACTTCCTCCCATCGACACACCAAAAGCACTGCCGGTTCCGGCTAATCCAATCATCAGTCCAATTCCAATGTAAGCTAAAGTAATAGGTTCCATAATTTAAATATTTAGTTTGGTTAAACGTTAAGTTATTTTTCTAAAAGGGTTATATTTTTTACCACCACCGGAAAAACCGGCATTTTTATAAAATTCTACAAAAGTAAGGCGCAATGGATGCACAAAAGCCCCTATGCCCGACATAAAAATGTTGATTCCATGACCAATAACCAGAATGACAACCATAATAATAATACTTAGGACAGGTATTTCGCCGCTCATCTGGATGGCCAAACTGTTAAAAACAAATCCTAGAATGGCGCTGGAAATACCCAGTGCAAAGAGACGTATGTATGAGAGTAAGTCCCCAAGCAGCCCTGTTATCATATTATAAGAATTCCAAAGTCCTAAACCAAAGTTTTTAAACACGTTACGGGTCATATCATTGAGTATCAAAATCATAGTACCACTAACAATAAGCAATACGTACCATGCTGAGGTAAGGTTATCAGCAGGGTAAGCTGTGTAGTTACCAATAGCATATAAAATTGCAGCACCTAAAAGAAGGGTCAACCAACCCATGCTACCAACAGCAGTTTTCCAACCAAACTGCCTAGTTTCATTAATAACCTTTAACAACAATCCAAAAATAATCTGAATACCACCTAATATAAGGGATAGCGTAAAAAGGAAGTTGTTAATATCGGTATTTTGAGCACTCAGCTTTTCTGATAGTAAAACATACAGCGGTATATTTGTCTCATACAATGGAATACCGAAGAAAGTACCTCCTATGATACCAAATAAAATAGTTGTAAGTCCTAGATAAAAAACCAGCCCTAAAGGTTGTTTGAGTGCCTTAGGAACTTTTGATTTCAAAGCTAAAGCGGCAATAGCCATGAGAATGCCATAGCCGGCATCGCCCAGACAAAAGCCAAAGAAAATAGCATAAAACGGGGCGAAAAAGGGCGTCATGTCTAATTCACCATATTTAGGTAAAGCGTACAGTTCAGTTAAAGTTTCAAACTTTTGCGTAAACTTGTTATTGCGTAAGGCTATAGGAACCTTTTCGTCCTTCTTAGCTTTTCTGCTGAGATATGGCACGGATTTTTCTTCTAGAAACTTGTGCAAGTCGGCTTCTTTTTTAGCAGGCAACCACCCTTCAAGTAGCATGACTTTCTCTTCTACATTTGGTTCGGTGTTTACCAAAACTTTTTCGAACTCAATATCTTCAATTAGAGAGCGGCAATAGAGGTCAATAGCATCCAGATTATGTGCAGCATGTTGATCCATTTTTTTGTTCAATTCTACAACAATTTCTTCTTTTTCTTCTAATTCTTTTTGTAATTCATCAAGCGATTTAGATGGTCTGTTAACAGGTTCCACGGGCAGTTCTTCTGGCAGGTCTTCGTCGCCTAGAAGGACAAAATAAACCTGACCAAAAAAATGAGATATAACAGCTATAGGGTATTCATAAGGCATGGAATGGTCGAACTTACGCAGCGACATTGTATAAAAGCGAATTTTAATACCATTGTCCATGAGTTCTTCAAGAAGGTCATTAGAAAAGTTACCCCAGGGGGTTAACATTCTGATTTCTTTTTGAAGATTGTTGATTTGTTGTTGATTATCATCCAGCTCTTTAAGTGTCTCTTGTACTTCCAAAAAAGCCTTTTTACCGTGTTTAGCATCAACAGGGCCTGATTTTTTTTCGACCTCTCTTTTCGTTAATAACTTAACAACATTTTTAATACTGTTGATATATTCAATCTTTTCTTGAATTTCAGGGCTTACTTCTTGTTGTTTTTCAGCAATATGTACCAATCCTAACTGCCGGAGTTCTTCTAAAAACATGTTGTACTCCCGATGATAGACAAGGAGAGAATATTTTTTCATTGCTTGTATCATAAGCTTTCCTCCATTTCTTGTAAACGTGATTTTACAATCTTTTGAGCAGCTTTTGACAGATTTTCCTCGTCTTCCATATAGCGTTTTATCTTACGTATAGCATCTTGAAATCCGGGAATCTGTACTTTTTCATAAAGATTTACTTTCTGAGTGGTTTTGCGTCTGGCATGTTCCAAAAGTTTAGTTTTTTGCATAAATATTTCACTTTCGATAGCAAATGCAGCCAATTCTTTAACAATGGCAATACCATCCAGATACCAATCGGGTTTGTTAAACATACTGAATGGGGCCACATTGAAAATGACCTTTTCAAGAACAGGTGTTTTTACTCCTGCAATTTTTTTTACAGACAAATTCACATCTTCAATAGCTACAAGAGTGTTATCAAATTCTTCCCACAGCTCCATAGCATGGTTATATGCTTTGAGCTTATCATTAAGTTTTTTCTCCAGTGCTTCATATTCTGCTTTGGCTTTTTTAACCTCAACTCTGAGTGCAGCCTCTTTATTTTTTAGCGTAGGCAAAGCCTTTTCTCTTATTTTAAGCTGCTTAGTGAGATTATGAAGCGCTGTTTTATTATATTGAAATTTTATAGCCATGATTTTTTTCGATGATTTATATCACAGAAATTGCATTTTTTAATTTTTTTTCCAGTACTTTTCAACAAATTTCTCTTTAAGACCTACCTCGGCAGGAGAGAAATGTTTTTCAAATAATTCGTAAGCTGTTTCAAGCATTGTTTCAACTTCAATATTCACATCAATAGCCAATAGTTTTTCGGAATATGCTTTGGCAAACTCCAGCGTTCTTTCATCATAATCAGTAAGGTCGAAGCCGTTTTCGAGTTTGGTTTTAGCATTTGCGGCATCGGCGTATAGTCTTACTGCTGCATTCATAACCTGAGGGTGGTCTTCGCGTGTTTTTTTACCAATGACTAATTGTTTAAGGCGTGAAAGGGAACGGAAAGGGTCAACAATGACTTTTCCGATATCAGAGTCTTTACGCAAGAAGAGCTGTCCTTCTGTGATATATCCGGTATTGTCGGGGATAGCGTGCGTTATATCACCGCCGGAAAGAGATGTTACAGCTATGATGGTAATAGAACCGCCATCCGGGAACTGCACTGCTTTTTCATACAGCTTAGCAAGGTCTGAGTATAAGGAACCGGGCATACTATCTTTAGAAGGGATTTGGTCCATTCTGTTGGAAACAATACTTAAAGCGTCTGCATATAAGGTAAGGTCGGTAAGAAGTACGAGAACTTTTTCTCCTTTTTCAACAGCGAAATATTCGGCAGCACATAATGCCATTTCCGGCACCAGTAATCTTTCGACAGGAGGGTTTTCGGTAGTATTAATAAAGCCGACAATACGGTCGAGGGCTCCGGCATCATCAAACACCCTTTTAAAATAGAGATAGTCGTCGTTGGTGAGTCCTATGCCACCCAAAATAATTTTATCTGCTTGTGCCCGCAGAGCTACGTTGGCCATAACCTGATTGTAGGGTTGGTCGGGGTCGGCAAAAAAAGGTATTTTCTGTCCGGCAACCAGGGCATTGTTTAGGTCGATACCTGCAATACCAGTAGCAATAAACGCAGAGGGCTGCTTACGTCTGACAGGGTTTACGCTGGGGCCGCCTATTTCGACATCTTTACCCATTATCTCACTCCCGTCAAGAGGTTCACCGTAAGCATTAAAGAAGCGCCCGGCCAAATCGTCACCTACTTTGAGCGAAGGCGCCTTACCGGTAAAGAACACCTCTGCATCAGTTGCAATACCTTCGGTGCCAACAAAAACCTGAAGCGTTACAATATCCTCAATAATTTTAACTACTTGTGCCAAACGTCCATCAACAATAGCCAGTTCTTCATTTCCAATGCCTGTAGCACGTAAGGAAACAGTAGCTTTGGTTAGCTGAAGCAGCTTTGTATAAACGCGTTGAAATGCTTTAGTTTCTTTTTCCATTTTACTCAGCCTTTCTTTCTTGTATTATTATTTCGAGTTCTTTTTCATGTTCTTTAAAATCTTCGCTTTGGAAAACCGAAAAATTCATTTGCTTAAAGCGGTTAATCATTTTTTTAAAATACGGATTAACCTCTTCAAATGAATCAAAATTGAAATTTATTCTTAGTACATCAACAACTTTTTCAAGCATATACCTTTGCCTATCGAACTCGCAAAAGCTTTCAATTTTGTCTAGTGCATCCTGTTGCGATATAACAAAGTCCACAACTTCGCCTTTCCAGTATGTGATATGATAATCCAAAGGGACGCCATCATCACCCAAAATATTGATTTGCTCATACACTTCTTTACTTCTCAGTAACGCATCCTTGGCGAAGAAAACGTTGGATGTCCAGTGTTCGCCATTATTTTTGTTCAGAAATTCAACAATTTCGGGGTATTCGAGATATTTGGAGTAACTTTCTATAGGGTCTATAGCGGGGTATCTTTTGCTGTCAGCTCTTTGTTGAGATAAAGCATAAAAGCAACGTGCTGCTTTTTTTGTTGATTCCGTAACGGGTTCTTTAAGGTTCCCTCCTGCCGGAGAGACAGTACCAATAAAAGTGATAGACCCCGACTCGCCATTATTCAGGTAAACGAATCCGGCACGCGAATAGAAGTTAGAAATAATGGCAGGCAAATCCATAGGGAATCCGTCAGGTCCCGGGAGTTCTTCCATACGGTTCGACATTTCTCTGAGTGCTTGAGCCCAGCGCGAAGTAGAGTCTGCAAGTAAAAGCACTTTAAGCCCCATACATCTGTAATATTCAGCTATGGTCATGGCTGTATAAACCGAGGCTTCACGCGCTGCCACAGGCATATTTGATGTGTTGGCAATGATGGTGGTTCGTTCCATTAGTTTACGACCGGTTCGGGGGTCATCCAACTCAGGGAACTCAGTAAATATTTCAACAACTTCGTTGGCACGTTCGCCACAAGCAGCAATAACAACGAGGTCGGCATCTGCCTGCTTGGAGATAGCATGCTGCAATACCGTTTTACCGGAACCGAATGGGCCGGGAATGAAGCCTGTACCACCTTCAGCAATGGGGTTTAGGGTATCAAAAACACGCAGTCCTGTCTGCATTATTTTGAAAGGTCTGGGCTTTTCTTTATAAGCTTTGATAGGAATTTTTACCGGCCATTTTTGGACCATAGTAATATGGTGTTCTTTACCATCCGCATCTGCAATAACAGCTATAGTCTCTTTAAGGCTGTAGGAGCCTTCGCCAACAATACGCTTTATGGTATAATTTCCCTTCATAACAAAAGGAACCATTATTTTGTGAGGTATCCAGTTTTCCTTAGCTTCGCCAAGCCAATCACCAGCAGCAACAGTGTCGCCTTCTTTAGCTAAAGGTTTAAATTCGTAGATTTTATCATGGTCTAGTGGTTCGGTGTACTGACCTCTTTTTAAAAAGACACCGGTCATCTTATCAAGGTCGTTTTGTAGTCCATCAAAATTTTTAGAAAGCAGCCCGGGCCCTAAGGTAACCTCGAGCATGTGCCCTGCAAATTCAACATCAGAACCGACTTTTAAACCACGCGTACTTTCAAAAACCTGAACATATACTTTATTGCCAAGTATTTTGATTACCTCTGCCATGAGCTGTGTGTCTTTATGCTTAATGAAGCAGATTTCATTCTGTGCCACACGCTTGTCAGTCTCAACAATTACCAGGTTTGCTATGATGCCTGTTACCTTTCCAATAGTCTTCATATCATTGATTATTTATTTTTTATCAGTAAATTGTTTGGGGAGTTCGTAACTCGATTTCATATTATCCAGTAGCTCTTTGAAAAGAATTTCACCATGCGATTTGTCAATAGAGAGCCAACGTTCCACAATACCAAGCTTGATAATATAAGCCATAATTTTTTCAATGGTAAAATATTCAAAAAAAGTGACCTCATCAAGGTACTGCCATTTGATTTGATCAACAGCTTTTTCGCGCTCTTGAACGTTATCAATTTTAACAATATTGAGCAAATCTTCGAGAAAATCCAACTCGGCACTTAGTCCAAAGTCTCGTGCATTACTTTTTCTTATGGCATCAGGTATCAAGCCATTGCCAATAATTTGGTCTTCGTAAGGCAAGTTGTATTTACGACTTAATAAGGCCGTGGTGAGATTATTGAGTGTTTGATAAAAGGAAAACCAATTTTTCAGAAATTTATTTGGCTGGGCCTCCATGAAGTTATAAAACAAACTGGTAAGCTGATTTTCTGAGCTCATTCCGGGAATAATATCTTCGTTGGCATTATAGGCTTCAATAAAATGTATAAAGTACTCAGGCAAATCATCACCAGGTATTTTGATGTTTTCTTCTATATAACTTTGTGGAAAATTCCCTCTGCTATCAAAAACTTTGTCTTTTTTTTGTATAATATTCAAGAGGTTCGCATTATCGTAAGGCAAAAACAGCATCATAGACAACCTGAAGTCGCTTTGGTGCAGTTGCATTTTCAATTCTTCTTTCAGAGCAGTTATATTTACCTTTAGCTTTTGCGTATCTAAGGCAATATCTTGTAATCCGGCAACCAAATAAAAATAATTTCTTTTCACGAAATATCCAGCTTTAATAAGTTTAAACTATTTGCTTTTTGTCAACAATTAATCCTTTTGCTCATAAAGCAATTCAATAAGCTTTGGTCTTAAATAGGAGCGGAACAGATTTTCGAAGTCTTCATCTGTAAAACTAATCATATAACCTCCGTCCTTAGGTCCGATTTTCATCCCGCCTTTAATTTTATCAGAAAACTTCACTTCCAATCCTTTCTGAAGTAGCTGTTCAGCCTTTTTCATAAAAAGATTTTCAAATTCTTTCTGATTGTTTTCAGGCAATAAAACCGTAAGATTAATATCTTCGTTAGAACCTGGCTGCCAGTTTTTAATCATCGCTAAAACCATGTCAGAAGTGAATGAAGAATCTGCAAAAACTTCATTAATAGTTGGTTTTATAGTTTTAAGTTCAACAAGATTAACCACTTTTTGGCGCAAATCAGACAGAAGTTGTCGCGAGGTCAGTTGAAGTTCGTTAAATGTATTTTTCTTTAGTGCCTCAGCATCCTTTTCTGCTTTTTTAATCAACTCATCGGCATCTTTTTTTGCTTTTACCAACAACGCATCCGCTTGCTCTTGAGCTTCAGTGGTTATTTTTTCTGCTTCTTCCCTGGCTTTTTCTACGCCTTCCCGATAAATCTTTTCTGTAAGTTCCTGAAGTTTTGTTTGCATATTATTAAAGTTTAAAATGTTTTCTAATCTACTGAATATTAATCATTTACATTATTAAAGACAACACATTTTTTATAAACAGTCCGCAAATATATAAAATATTTTAAAATTAATCCTTTGGTTTTTCTATCATGAAAATTATGATAAACGCTTTTTAAATCTGACAATTTCGTATTTCAGTACTTTCTTTAACTTTAGTTGGGTAAAATGTATTAGTATTAATCTGTGAATCAATTCGAAAAAAGAGACATTTTTTTTTAACAATTTCCTGAAATAATAAAGAACCCGCTGGGTCATAATTTTTTTTGAGTAAGCTTTATCAAGCACCTCTTGCATTATTGTAATAAAATCCTCATTGGACATGGATACATTTTTCACATTAGACACATTAGTGTCTTGTTCTAAAAGGAGATCCGCTTCCTTCAGTTCCTCAAAAAAACGCGTACCTTCCAAAGCCTGAATAGGATTTAGAACAGGGAACACATGGGTACTAAGGCAGAATTCCAGGGTGTCTCTGCAAGAGTCTATCGTATCGTGTTCCAGGCCAATTGTAAACCATGCCGAGACAGCTATACCCTCTTGTTGGATAAAAGTTATGTTTTGCTTCAACTGTTCCAGTAAGACTTCAGTATCAGTTATACCCATCTTAGGGAGTATTCCGGTTTTCTTAATGTTATCAGCATTTACGGACTCTAATCCTACAGAAACATATGACAAGCCTGAACGGGCGGCTTGTTGTATCACTTCTCTTCCTCTTTCATCAGCAGCTGCATCAAGATTGCCTTGTCCTATCCAAAAACGTTTTTTAGGAATCGCTGCTATACGCTTGTATAATTGCAAATAATAATCAAAGCAGTTTTTCCTTCCAAAAGCGGAATCATCAATCAAAAAAAAATGTCTGCCAAAGTTTTCAATTTCCGGAATTATATCCTCATGACTTCTGAAGCGCATTTTAGTTCCGTAAATTCGGCTAACATGACAAAAAGAACAATCGATAGGGCAGCCACGCGCCGCATAAATCATATCAAAACGATATTTCTTTTTATATAAATATCTTATAGGGGTTGGGGTTGCTTTTATATCCGGCATCTCACTGGTCTTGTACACATTAAACCCCTCAAAATAATGAGTTGGTCCGGGCGTGCACAAGTAAAAATCTCTATGTTTATTATGCTGAACATCATAGAGTAACTGTGGCCATGTTTTCTCTGCTTCTCCTACCACAACTATATCGGCATGTTTTTTGGCTTTGAGGGGAGCAGCACTGGCTTGCGGCCCTCCCAATACAACAACGGCATTCGTTTGTCTGAATTTATCTGCCATTTCAAATGCCTTTTTTTCAGCGGAAACCCTGTAACTAATCCCCACAACATGATATTGGCCATTAAAATCGAGAGCATCCTCATCTTCAGCCAAGAAATCGGTAAAAACATATTCATGTTCCGGAGCACTGCCGGCCAGCAAGGGCAAAGACAGAGGCATAAATGGATTTACACTCCGTAAAGGGTCAAGCTCTCCTGAAACAACAATAAGGTATATTCTCATCAAAATAACAATATGCGCTTGGGTTTACCTTAAAGACAACATTAATGAAGTCTTTGTAAACAATAGTTTACGATACTGATTAAATGTAAAAATAATATTATTATTGTTAGCTAAAAATAAATTTGTTGTATTTTTGTTATGTTTATAAAACAAATCAATAATTGCTTTGGTTCAATGTCTGACATCTCATTTTTTGTCTTCAGACGCTCTTAAAATTTTTGTATAACAATGGTATAGAGGCGCATACGAAAACTTGAAGTCAAACTTTTAAAGCCAAATTATCAACTTTATGCGGAGTCATTAAACCTGGATTATTAATAAAAAGCAGACAATATATCATATGACATTATAGAGCCGCATGAAGTATTTAAATAAAAATTAGTTATTATTGCAGCATAATTAAAATAACATGGAAGCAAAATTTTCTAAGAAGGTACGAGAAATAATCAGTTATAGTCAAGAGGAAGCCGTAAGGTTAGGTAATGATTATATTGGTGTAGAGCATTTATTGCTTGGTATTATCAGAGACGGGGATTCTATGGCCATAAAAATATTAGAAGAACTTGATGTAGATCTCAATCAATTGCGTCAAAAGATTGAAAAGGAGATAAAAAATACGGACATCGGATATTTGGTAAAAGAAAGAATACCTTTAATAAAGCAGGCAGAAAAATCTCTAAAGAACACATATCAGGAAGCTAAAATATTCAACAGTTCTTTGATTGGTTCTGAGCATGTTTTATTATCAATATTAAAAATTAAAGACAACCTGGTAACCAGCATGCTTAAAAAGCATTATGATGTAGAATATGAGGATGTTAAAAGGGAGTTGCTTACCATTATTCAGCGTGAGAAAAAAGACACAAGTATAAACGATATCATTAAAAATGAGATGCCAGGAGATACTCCGGAAGAGAGCGAGGAAGGATCGGATATGTGGGGGACACCACCCAAAAAGCCAAGCGATTCTAAGAGCAGCACTCCTGTTTTAGACAATTTTGGCAGGGATATCACCAAGCTTGCGGAGGACAATCGGCTAGACCCTGTTGTTGGGAGAGACCATGAACTTGAAAGGATAGCACAAATACTAAGCAGACGTAAAAAAAACAACCCTATTCTTATCGGAGAACCGGGCGTTGGCAAATCAGCCCTGGCAGAAGGACTGGCCTTACGCATTGTACAACGAAAAGTTTCAAGAGCTTTATATAACAAACGTGTGGTGTCGCTCGACTTAGCATCACTTATTGCAGGGACCAAGTATCGGGGGCAATTTGAAGAACGTATGAAGGCTGTTCTTAATGAGCTCGAAAAAAATGCAGACGTTATTCTCTTTATTGATGAAATTCATACCATTGTAGGAGCAGGTGGGGCAACAGGATCGCTTGATGCCTCCAACATGTTTAAACCTGCTCTTGCCAGAGGAGAATTACAGTGTATTGGCGCAACAACACTTGATGAATACCGCCAGTATATCGAGAAGGATGGTGCTTTAGAGAGACGTTTTCAAAAAATCCTCATAGAACCCACATCTGTTGACGAAACTGTGGAAATATTACACAATATCAAGTCCAAATATGAAGACCATCACCTTGTAACTTATTCTGACGAAGCTATTAAAGCATGTGTTTCTCTAACAAGTCGTTATATTTCAGACAGGTGCTTGCCGGATAAAGCCATAGATGCGCTTGATGAATCGGGTGCCAGAGTTCATATTAAAAACATTGTCGTTCCTCAGGAAATACTAGAGATGGAACAAGCTATAGAGGACATCAAAAGTGAAAAAATAAAATCCATCAAAAGTCAAAAGTATGAAGAGGCTGCTCAAATGCGTGACAAAGAAAGACTTCTGATAAGTGAGATGGAAAAAGCCAAACGCAAATGGGAAGAGGAGGCTAAAATAAACAGAGAGCCTGTAGGCGAAACCAATGTAGCTGAGGTTGTAGCGATGATGACAGGCATACCCGTTCAGCGCATTGCACAATCTGAAAGCACACGCTTGGTTTCAATGGAAGATGAGTTGAAAAAATATATCATTGGTCAGGACGGCCCGGTAAGCAATGTTGTCAAAGCCATCAGGCGCAACAGGGCAGGTCTTAAAGATCCGCACAAGCCCATTGGCACTTTTATCTTTTTAGGACCTACAGGTGTAGGTAAAACACATTTGGCAAAAATACTTTCCAAAAACCTTTTTGATTCAGATGATGCTATTATACGGATAGACATGAGCGAGTATATGGAAAAGTTTGCTGTGTCGCGCCTTGTTGGCGCACCTCCGGGTTACGTAGGTTACGAAGAAGGCGGGCAGCTTACAGAAAAGGTGCGTCGTAAACCCTACAGCGTTGTCCTGCTTGATGAAATTGAAAAAGCACATCCCGATGTATTCCATATTCTTTTACAGCTTTTGGATGAAGGTGTTCTTACGGACAGTTTAGGACGTAAGGTGGACTTTAAAAACACCATCGTCATTATGACCTCAAATATTGGTTCACGACAACTAAAAGAATTCGGACAAGGGGTTGGTTTTGCTACAGCTGCTAAAAATGCAGCAGCCAAAGAATACGCCACCTCAATCATAGAAAATGCTCTTAAAAAAACCTTCGCTCCTGAGTTTATTAACAGGGTAGATGACATTATCATGTTCGAGCATTTAAAGAAAGAAGACATATACCGCATTATTGATATAGAACTTAATCATCTCTATAAGCGCGTAATGGACTTGGGCTATAAAATCATTATAACTGATGAGGCTAAGAATTTTCTTGTCGAAAAAGGCTGGGACCCACAATTTGGAGCCAGACCTCTTAAGCGGGCTATTCAAAAACACGTTGAAGACAGTCTTGCCGAGGAACTTATTAAAGCTAACATAGAAGAGGGCGCCCTCATAACTGTCGGCTATGATGAAAAATCAGCCAAAATAAATATCAACATAAAAAAAACTAAAGCTTCTAAAAAGACAGAAATTGACAAATAACTCAGTAATAGTTGTCTAAAAAAAACGCTTAATAAACTTTTGATAGTTGGTGAACACCATAAGGTGTACACATGTGCCATATGAGC
>PXBB01000085.1 GCA_003565735.1 Bacteroidales bacterium | reverse complement strand
TGTAAACGACATGTGTTAATTTGCGATACTTTCCCATTTCGCAAAATTAAATAATTATTAGCACAGCTAAAAAAAAACATGACCACCTTCTAAGAAGGTGGGTTTTCAAATATAACTAAAACTGTCAATACACCAAGAAAGTTGATGCGAGATAGAAAGTTCAAATTACTAATTTACCCCACCATTGAGTCAAAAGCTTGGTACAATTGCTGTTTTTTTATTTGGGTTGTGAATGTTGATATTGATGAGTGTACATAAACTGTCAAGGGGTAGAATTTTACGGTAAGATGACGATTTTTCTTCTCAGAATGCTTTCATTCTCCCGTAGAACTTCTGCCATGTAGATTCCGGATGGAAGGTGACCAATGTCCAGGCTTGTGGTTTGGTCTGTTAGAGTGATCAACAAAAGAGTTTTTCCTGCCAAGTTCGAAATACGGAACAGGGTCACTTGTTGCGGCATTACCTCTAAATAAACATTGAGATGCTCCTTTGCAGGGACAGGGTATAGATTAATCTCAGGGGAGTTTGTTCCCGATTTCTCAATTGAAGTAGTCTGTCTGAAGCATCGAATACTCAGACCCATAGGCATGTGAACAGGGCCAGAACCTGAAGACTCCATACTCCAGCTTACAAAACGGAAGGATAGACCACTTCCCGGCTGTCTGACAAACCATCCAGCACGTTGCCCCTTGTAGTTGAAGGTGCCATCCAAATGGCTCCGGAAGCCGGCAGGTAGCGCGGTAAATCCACTCGAGTTGGTGGCACCGGTATTGGGTGGTTCCCAGTAATCAAAACCGGTGTCTTTTAGTTTTCCGCCGGCAACCTCTGATCCACCCAGGTAGTTAATCATCAAATCCCAATCCTGAGTGGTAGGTATAGTCCACCCTTTGGGACAAATAGTGGGCAACTCCGCCACATAACCGTTGTAAAGGCGCCCGTAAGGCAAGTGATGACCGGCCGAATCATTATTATACCAGCACATCGCCATCGCATGGGCTTCATACCAAGCCATGTTGTCTGTAATGTCCGGAATCGGTGTACTATCATTCAACCGTGATGTGCGCAAATTCTCCGCCATCCACTCCTGAGTTCCAATAACAACCGTGGGGTACTCGTTACCGTCAATGTCAGTTACCTGACCCTGTACAACAGGCAAAAACATCAAAGCAATTAACCCAGCTATTGCAAAAAACAATCCTCTTTTCATTCTTAAAAGGTTTAGGTAGGTTCTAAAAATTCATTTTTCTCCTCAGATTAAATAAAATCGCAGAACCATTTAAAGATTTCATTAAATTATTACAATTATACAAAACTTTTTTTGTTAAAAAACAAAAATATTAATTTTTTTTCAACTTTTCTATCTATCCTGAATTATTCATAAAAATAAAAAAAAAGTGGGGTAATATTTGTTTATCTCATTGATATTCAATATCTTTGAGGTGAAAAAAATAAAATTACCCCATGGATAAAATTACAAAAAAACAAACACAACAAGGAAAAAAATCAGGAGATTTTTTACCTCCTACACTTTTTAATCTTTCAGATTTTAACAAAAAGAAAGTAGAAGTCCGCTTTAATGATGAGCAAGTATCAAATGACGGAGGACTTTTACTTTTGAAAGAAGTAGAGCAGCAAATAGGATTGATAAAAGCTATGGCTTCATGTATTACCGACCCTCGTCATCAAAGCTATGTTGAACATAGCCTTGAAACGATGCTTTACCAGCGCATTATGCAAATAGCTGCCGGATATGAGGACGCTAATGATTGCAACGAACTCCGCAACGATGGCATATTGAAAATATGTGCTGGTAAAGAAAAAGAATTGGCAAGCCAGCCTACTATGAGTCGATTTGAAAATCAGTCAACAAAAAAAGAACTCTACAAAATAGCCAAAATATTTGTTGATAACTTTATGGCCTCTTATGCAAGCCAACCCAAAGTGATAATAATAGATTGTGATGATACTGAGGCGAAGCTATATGGCCAACAAGAACTCAATTTTTATAATGCGTACTACGATGATTATTGCTACATACCGCTGCATATGTACGAGGGGCTATCTGGGAAATTGATAACAACTATTCTTAAACCAGGTCGCAGAAGAAAAAGCATTAATGTGCATAATATTCTCAAGCGATTGGTTGAATATTTGCGTAAGCAATGGCCCAAAACCGTTATTATCATCAGAGGCGACAGTCATTTTTGCTCGAAAGAGTTTATGGATTGGAGCCATAACAAGAAAAACATTGAGTTTGTAACGGGTATAACCGGCAATTCTATTCTCAATAAAAACACCAAAACAACTATTGAAAGTGCAGAGCGCGAATATAAAGCATATGGTAAACCCATAAAAAGATACCATTCATTTGAATACAAGGCTGACACATGGAAACATTCGCAAAGAGTGGTAGCCAAGGTTGAAGTAAACAGTATGGGAACAAATGTACGTTATATTGTCAGCAGTATTCGATTTATACGAGCAAAAGCCTTGTACGAAAATGCTTACTGTGCGCGTGGTGCTGCTGAACTTCGTATTAAAGACCATAAAACGTACTTGCATTCAGACCGTATGTCGTGCAGCAGTTTTTTAGCCAATCAATTGCGCCTGTTTATGCACTCGGCAGCCTACGTACTCATACACACCCTTCAAAATGAACTACTTAAAAGCACTGAATTTTGTAATGCCACAATGAAAACAATACAGTTAAAACTCATAAAAGTGGCTGCTCGGGTAAAGATAATGAAGTCAAAGGTTATCGTTGAGTTACCTGTTGAGTTTTACAGCAAGTGGGTTTACGAAAAACTACTGTTAATGTTCAGCCAGATACGGGTTTAAACGATTCTTACCCCGCCCCCAAAAAAAGTTCTTTAACATATTGATAATCTGACTAATAAGCCAAATAAACATGCTAAAAACCAAAGTGTGAATGGGCAAAATATGTCAAATTCAGTATGTATAACATTAGTTACCAAACAATTACACGTCTTCTTTTAAAAACATCTAAAAAAATTAAATAATAATGCCCGATAATTTAATATTTT